>NZ_VXKH01000030.1 GCF_008693065.1 Corynebacterium tuscaniense
CCACGATGCGCGGTCCGTGCGTGGCGCGGGCGCGACGGATGCCTTCACGCATCGATGCTTCTCGGGCTGCCGTGCGCGCGTCAACATGTTGGTCGCGCCGGTAGGCCAAGCCGAAAGCGAGTGCGCTGCGACGTACTGCATGCGCCCTCGCTTCAATGGAGTGCACCTCGACGAGGTGGTCCCAGACATCATCGTGGTGTTCGGCACGCACGTAGGTGTCCAGAAACTCGCCCACACCTGGGGCTACCTCGCTTGTCGACGTTTCCGGCGCCACCCCCGGGGACGCATCCGCGCACACCACCGGCACATCATGCGCATGCGCCCAACGCAGCGCGACCAGCTCCGGGCTGAAGTCCGCCAGCGGCCAGAAACTGATCCCTTTGTCCTCATCGGCGAGGGCAAAAGCCAGCGGTGCCACCGCCTTGGGGTGGGCGATCCACTCGCACCACGGCGTGGCCTCCGCGGGCATTTCCAGCACTAGCGCATCGGGCTGCGCGTGCGTCAGAAGCTCTGGGAGCACGCGCGCCAGGGACGGCGAATGGTGGCGCACCCCAATGAGAAATACCGGGTCGCTGGCCAGCTTGTCGACGTCCCCCGCCAGCCCCACATCATCCTTCCTCATGCGAGTTCGTCGCGCTGTCCCCACAAGGTACGCCACGGGGAAGCGCCCTCGTTGGCGCGACGGTGAACAACGGCATCCCAGTAGCCACGCAGGCGGTCCGCATCAGCCGGATCATCCTTACGGACAACGCCGAGCAGGTGCCCAGCAAGGTCACGCAGCCCATCCGAGCGTGCGGGGAAATAGGCAGACGCCAGGGCAATCGAGGTGCTCACGGAGACGGCTTCGGCGGTGGAGAGCACCGTCGTGGGTTTCTCCACCGGCCAGCCTTCCCGGCTCACACCGGCGCGCAGGTCTCGGAAGGCGGTGACGAGGACTTCAACCACGACATCGTCGACAGGCGTATCCACCTGGGCTGCTTCCAGCGCACGCTTGGTTTGGGCGGTGACCAGAGCGACTTCCGCGTCCAAGTCCGCGATGGGGTGGACCGTTTCAAAACTGAAGCGGCGCTTGAGCGCAGCACTCATTTCAGAAACACCCCGGTCACGCAGGTTCGCTGTGCCGATCAAGCCGAAACCTTCGGTGGCGGCTACGGACATGTCACCGAGTTCAGGCACAGCAATACGGCGTTCAGACAATAGTGACACCAACGAGTCCTGCACTTCCGGCAGGCAGCGGGTGATCTCTTCAATCCGGGCAATCTTGCCGTACTCCATCGCGCGCATCACCGGGCTGGGCACGAGCGCCTCTGGGGTCGGCCCCTGGCCCAAAAGCAAGGCGTAGTTCCAGCCGTACCGCAGATGGTCCTCCGTGGTGCCGGCGGTGCCCTGCACCACCAGCGCAGACGTGCCACAGATCGCTGCCGACAGGAGCTCCGAGAGCATCGACTTCGCTGTACCCGGTTCACCCACGAGCATGAGCCCGCGCGAACCAGCCAGCGTGATCACGCAACGTTCCACCAGCGCGGGATCACCCACGTACTTCGGCGCAATGGTGAGCTTGGAACGCCCCGCTTTCAGGTCAGCGCCACCCATAATGAAGGTCACCACCGCACGCGGGGTTAGCCGCCAGCCCGGTGGGCGGGCACCGGTATCCCAACGCTCCAAAAACTCGAGCTCATCGGCGTAGCGTTCCTCCGCCAGCACGACCTGCTGTGTCATCGGCGTCTCCTTCGGGTGGTTTTCAATTCAGCGAATTCAGGCGCATCGTCGCCTTGGGAGCGTTCCCAACATGCAGCGAACCACTCCGGTGGTGGTAGCGGTGAAACCGGTATCTTGAACGGGGTTGAGTAGTGGCCACTATCATCCGTGGTTTCCACCTTAAACGCGCTTGCCTTCCACAGCTCAATGGGTAGTTCTGGTGCAGTGTTGTCGATCCAGCCGCCCTTGAGGAAGAATTCACGCCCGGAGCGGGGCCGCTTGCCCGTGGCAACCAGATCAGCGGCAACAAGCTCTTTACCAGCGCGAGTGATGTCGGCTTTCTTCCAACTATTCCAGCGGCGCACGTTTGCATCAGTGGGATCAGACCACGCCAGTAGTTGCAGGTAGTAGCGTGCAGCATCCTCGCTGACGTTGTATGTGTCGGCGACTGTGGACACCAGGTCGGGCACAGAAACGAGCGGATCGCGCGGTTCGCCTTCCCCGGATTGTCTGAGCCACGCGGCGTAGGCGGTCAGAGTCCCGCGTGCGCGGTACATAGCTGCGGAGACCACCATTCTTTCGTAAAACGTTTCTTTCGTCCGTTCCAGCGCTAACGCGAAGATGGGGTCGTCCGGGTCGGAGACATCACTCAGGTCGACGTAGACCTTATCCAGACTGGGGAGCTGCTCAAGGGTCAACCTCCCGGACTGGAATATTTGCTCACTCTCATCACCAGGTGTGCGTTCCGGCACGCCGACGAGGGGACGAAGGGTCGGATTTGACTCGCTTGGCGGCTCGGAGGCGATACAAATTTTGCTGATACCCCGCGGAGTTGTGTGCAGCTCCTCGGCGTAATCCGCCAAGGAAGCACGCAAGGGATCCGCAAGATCTAACTCGGCGGCTAGCCAAAGCAGCGATGGCACTTCCAAAGCCCAGGTTGACTTCTGAGGGGAATCATCCTCGTCGTGCTCGCCGGCAGCGACGAGCTGCACGGCGCTTTCAGGAAATGTCTTTGGTATTCGTTCAGCAATGTGAGCAGGGAGTTCCGGAAGATATGTGGGACCGTGTTCGGACCAATATTGCGCCATGGCCGTAGCATCTAAGCCGCAGGTAAGCAGGGTACTGGAATCTTCGGGGACACCTTTTGCCAACACACCGAGGAAATGTTCTGTGTAGAACTCCAAATGTTGGCGTGCGGCTTTTGCTTCTGCCACCTTCAATCCCATGGCGGTGCGCAGTTCTTTGGGCAGAAAGTTCACCTCGTATGCGCTGAAGTTGGGGAAGCCCGCCATGAGCAAGTGCGCATCCGCTAGTGGCGCTCCAGTTGCAGCGGCGAACGCTTCGCCTGCCTCCGGTGACCATGGCCGCCGACCTTCGGCATTAATCTGGTCGATCAGAGCATCAAACACCGGTTCTAGGTCGGTGCGCGAGGGGGGAATTTCCTCGCGGTGGACTGGTTGAACAGCTTTCCCATCTTTGGTGACGGGTTCAGTACTGTCGGCGCGCACAATGTTATAGGTATCTTCGAGCGACCGGTACCCGCGTTCGAGAGCCTGGGGAGGCAGTTTGATGCCACCCATGGTGGAAAGCAAGGGAAAACCATAGGACTCTAACACCAGGTTTGTCGCTGACAATGCACCTGCATCGCGCAGTACCGTCCAGAGTTCCTTCAATGCTTGGACTTCCTCTGCGGTGCGGCCAGGGACCGCCGCTAGAGCAAGAAGAGCATCACCGTGGCCAAGAAGGTACATCCAGTCGTAGGTGATCAAACGCATACGTGACTGATCCCTAAGTGGGGGTACGTAGAGTTCATGTAACCCGAGCTTTCTTGTGTCCCTCCAAATGTCCATGATGTCGAATTTTTCCAGGCGGAATTGTTTGCCGAATTTGAGAAGATGCCGCTGCCGCGCAAAGGTTGGGGCCGGGGTGAGCTGTTCACCCGAAGCGTCTGCTGCTTCTTCCGGCTGTGGCCAGGAGCGCGCGGCATCATGCACGAGGCGTGCAATGGAGTAGCGCAAAACTGGATCTGTCAGATCAAAAAGGTCACCCACGGCGCCGCAGAGACCCTTGCTGACGTTCTTGGTGTTCTCACTGCGTGCGTAGTCCACCAGTGGGCGCACGTCATCGGCGGTGAGAGACCGCAAACGACGACTCACTGCGGCATCGCGGATACGGGTGTGGTGCCACCACATGTCGCGTTTGAAACTGATACCGCGCACTGGAATTGGGCGAAGGTTTTGCGGATCGAGAACCGTCGAACCAGCAAAGATCCACGTACCACCGTCTGGGCGACGCAGCGCGCCCCGGACAGATGCGGCATCGCTACCCGTGATGGTGTATTCGGTGCCATCCGCATCTACAAGTAGGCAGAAATCTGGGTCGTCCGGACGGGTGAATACTGCATGCCGGTGGTACCCATCCGCGGTGGAGAAGGGGGAGCCAGCGGTGACATCTGTGACCGGTCGATGTTGTGAACGCCGCGGATTAAGCACAAGGTCCGGATGCCGGCGGCATTGCTCTTCTAACCAGTCCGGCAGTGAAGCACGACCCTTCTTGCCGGTGGCTGGGTCGATCTCCACTACCGTTGTGCCGTCGACAAGCCAGATGCGTTCGCCGTCCACAAAGAAATGCTCACTCCCGCTCGCCCACGTTGAGTGGCCGGGGCGCATGATCACACCGGCACCGAAAAGTCGCCCACCAGGAACCGGAACGGATGCGTGTAATTCGAAATTGCCAAATTCGTGAAGGGTAGACACCTTGGCTTGAGGGGATTGCGGCCACCACACTCGCGGGTTATTCGTGTGGTAGGTGGATAACCCAAACTGGCCGTCAACTTCTTCCACGCCGAACACTGATTCACCCGTCCAGTTAGCAATAGGGGTAGCAGTACGTCCGCGGAGATAGGTGATACCGGAGTTCTGTTTTACAAAGACACCCGGCCAACTATCAGTGCAATCCATCCAGGTTTGGAGTTTCTGGGGTTCCCCGTAATCTTTCAAGGTTTGCTCTAGCTCAGGCCATCCCAGTTCATCGGGCAAACCTTGCCGTAGCGATTCGGCGACTGGGACCGCGAGGTCACGGTGAATCGCTCGGGCACGGTCGAGGAGCGTTTGGAAATCAGCATCCCTGACGTGTTCGAATCCGCGAAGGAATCTGGTGTTGCGTGAAAGAAGATCAAGCGGCGGAATTCCGGCTTCGAGCTCCTCCACACGTTCAGTAATCAGCTCTAAGAGTACCGGCCTCAGGTGCGGGTCCGCGGCGAGGACATCCATCACCTCCGGATATTCGAGCACATTCCAGACGCCTGTGGCCAGCTCAACCCGCAGGGATGTGTCTGCGGCAAGATGGGGGAGAGGATCACGCGATGGAAGACGGGCCCATTTTTCAAGATCGATCCGTGCAAAAGAACTTGGATGAGAAAACTCGAATGAAACCCCGGAGGCCACAACGCTTTCAACAACCCCAGCAGGCAGAAAACGAAGAGCACCGTGGGGGAAAGGCACCTGTGTGAGGCCAGCGTGGGGGAGGATCTGAGTAAGCACTGAGGCCAGCTTCTTTGATCCTTCTTTGGACCACCCTTTCCACCTGGTTTCGAACAACAAAATGCGCGGGATGAAATCAGGGTGGTTGCCCTGCTTCACCACGTCGAGAGCACCAGCTTTTTCCAGCAAATCCAGCCACGGATCGGTGTCCATACTGTGTGGACTCAGCGCAAGCAGGCGGTCCATGAATGCGGTATCTTCTGCGACTATCCGGCAGATTGCTTTGCTGTAGTTCTTCCAGAAATGCGCGCCGGCGTGCTCGATCGAGGGGGCAACCAGCAGCTCTTGTGCAAGGCGGGCTTCCTCATCCGCAACATTCAGACCTGCGGCAGTAGCAAGTCGCGCCAGCTCCTTTTTCATGCCGGCATGTGGCGAAAGGCCAGCGTGCACCCGTTCCGCACACAAGGTGCGGTAGGTTTTGTACGCCTCTAGGGGTTCCATGCTCTCAGCGAGACGTTTCGCTTCGTTGCTCAGTTCTTTGGTGCTCAGCGCCCCCGCGTAGGCGAATTCTTTGACGGCGGCGAGGTGCCGGTCTTCGTCGATAAGCAAGCGGTGACGCTGCTCAGCCTCGCGTGCAGCCGTGAACATTTGCGCAGCTAGCCGCGCATTATCGGCGGCGATGAGCATGCGGCCAGCCTCTTCCAGGAATGTGGGAAGGAAGTGCGGTGCGCTGTTGTCGAGCTTCGTTGCAAGCTTATCGACGCTCTCCTTAAAACGCCTCGGCTTCGTTCTAGCCAGCCGCCCAGCGCGCTCCAAGTCAGCGATGAGGTTGAGTGCGTGCTGCGCATTATCCGGATCGGTGAGGATCGGCCAGGCCGGAAACCCAATCGCCCGGCGGCGGGTATGGCCGACATTCACTCGGCCCTGGGGAATGAGCCCGGTGACACCGAGGGTGATATCCTCAGCGTCCACCAACGCTTCCGGGATGAGGCGAACGATGCTGTGGTTTGTCAAAACCGGGTGGGTATAGCTCGCCGCGATAAGGGGAACGGAATTTTCAGTTGGCTCCCGTGTGACCCCGCCGTGTTCGAGTCTGGTTGCATTCGCTATGGTCATCGGCGTTTCCTCCGTGTGGTTTCCAGTTCCGAAAACTGCGGAGCATCCTCCCCTTGTGAGCGTTCCCAACACTCAGCGAACCACTCCGGTGCTGGCAGCGGTGCCACGGCAACTCTCAGCGCTGGTTCGTACTTGCTGCCACTAGCATTCGGATGGAAGGCCAAAGATTCCACCTTCCAGCTCTCCAACGGCAGATGTGGCGGAACGGCTTCAGCCCAACCACCCTGGAGGAAGAAACTGCGCCTGGAGCGTGGTCGTTTCGCTTCAACAACGAAGTTCAGTGCAACGAGTTCCTGGGCAGCCGCGACAATATCTGCCTTCTGCCAGCTATTCCACCGGCGCACATGCGCATCGGTGGGATCGGGCCACGCCAACAATTGCAGGTAGTACCGTGCCGCATTCTCGCCCACACCCAGCGTCGAGCTGACCTCAGCCACGAGCTGTGGCACCACAGTGAGCGGATCATGCGGATCGCCTCCATCGTATTTTTCACGCAGCCACTGCGCATACGAAGAAAGCTTCCCGGATAGCACCACGTCTTCAGCTGTCAGCGTCGCTTCATCGCCACCGTGTTCATCACTCCAACGGTGTGCAAACTGACGGTCTGGATCTTCCGGATCAGTGATGCCCGTCAGATCCACGTATAAAGAATTGGGGAAGATCCAAGTGCTCTCTTCGATACGGAACCGCCCATGCCGGAGATCTTTATCGCTGGGGAAGCCCAGGCTGTGCCGCAAAACGGTGATGTCCGGGATAGTGCCAAGATAAACATCATCCAGGCCGCCAGGGGATCGGACCAATTCATCGGCATAATCCGCTAGGCCGGTACGTAACTCGTCGGACAAGTCCAGCTCGTGGGCTAGCCAGAGGATTGCTGTGACTACGTCTACCACGTCTTCCTCATCGCGTGTGCCCGCCAGAACAGACTCCACTGTCGCGCTCGAGAGATGCTTCGGCAAACGATCAAAGCACTCTGGGCGGTCCGCACCCAGAGCAGATTTCTTACCTGGCCAACGAGCAGCCATGGCGTGAATATCAAGACCATGTTCCACCAGCGCCGCGGGGTCCTCGGGGACACCGGCGGCAAGCACACCCAGGAAGTCCTCCTGGAATGTGTTGAGCCTCTCCCGAGCTTCCGCAGCCTCCTTCACCTTCAGGCCCATCGTTGTACGCAGCTCCTTGGGCATGAAGTTGACAATGTCCGCGTTGAAATTGGGGAATCCGGCCATGACCAGGTGCGCATCCGTCACGGGCATTCCAGCAGCTTCGGCGAACGCGACTCCCGGCTCAGGCGACCACGGTGCCAGCCCGTTGTCTTTCACACGCTCGAGCAAAGCATCAAAAAACGGTTCCAGATCCGTGCGACCAGGGGAAAACTCATGCCGGTTCAGCAGAGTGCATTTCTTCCCATCCAGGACAACAGGCTCGTCGGTGGCTCTGCGCAGAAGCGACAAGGGCTTACTGTAATAGTCGCTGATGAGCAGGGATGAAGGGTAGCTGAATTGGTAGTCCACCATGAAACCTTCAGGCGGTTGAATCGTATCCACAACAAGATCAGCAGCACTCACTACACCAGCTTCACGCAGGACGAGCCACAGCTCTTTCAATCCTTGGATTTCCTCGGCCGTGCGGCCTGGAATAGCTGCGAGCGCAAGGAGACCGTCTGTAGCGCCGAGCAGTTCAGACCAGGTGTGCCTGCGGCTCGAACTGGAACCTGCCTTAGGCAGAGAGTGTTCGTGGAGGCCCAGTTTCGCTGCATCGCACCAAATTGCCTCAACCTCGACCTGATACCAAAAACTGCGCAGGAGCGAGGAAAGGGGTTGGTGGTGCCGCTCAAACGTTGGAGCGTCTAGCAAGGTGCCAGACGAACCCCCAGCATCGGGTTGCGGCCATGATTCCAGCAGGTTGTGAGCATGTCGTACAACGGCTGAGCACAACGCTAGGGCATTGAAGCCAAGCTGTTTGGAGATCTTTTCATATAGTTCACCTCGCCGCTTGTCGTCCCCAGCCACATCCGCGTTATCGGCGACGTACTCAAGTGTTGGGCGCACGTCATCCGCTGTGATCGTGCGCATCCGCGCGCTGAGCTCAGGGTCGCGGGGATGCGTATGGTGCCACCACAGGTCCGTGTCGAAAAACGTTCCATGAAAATCCGTTGCCACCCCGTCCTCCGGGTGGAGGATGGCGTTACCCCAATGCGTGCGAAGGAGAATTCGTGGCTGTCCATCAGGTAAACGGATGACACCGGATGCTAACCACGCGTATTCGCTTGTGATGGAAAATTCAGTGCCATCTGCATCAACGATGAGCACAAAATCGGGGTCATCGGGACGGGAGAACACTGCATGTCTGTGGTATCCGTCCGCCGTGGAGAAAGGCGAATCAGCGGTCACATCGGTGACAGGGCGTAGCTGTGAACGAGTTGGTTCAAAGACGAGATCGGGGTGGCGGCGGGACTGCTCGTCAAACCAATCCGGCATGGATTGACGGCCTCTGGCACCGGTTTCCGGATCGATTTCAATGGTTGTCTTGTCGCTCTGCACCATCCAGATGCGGTCTTCTTCCACGAAGAACTGGTTGTTCCAGCGGGTCCAGGTGGGTTGGTCAGGACGAAGAACCGTGTTCACGCCAACAAGACGACCACCTGGGACAGGAACAGAGCCACCTGGGAGACCTCCCGACAGGGCAGCTATTTTAGTCAGGATCCGCGTGCCCGAAGCAGACCAGTTAATCCACTCCTCGCCAGCGTAGGGATCCCAGTTCAGGATTGCAAACTGGCCGTCAACCTCGGTGATTCCGTTGATGGGGTTACCAGTCCAGTTAGAAATGTCCTGATTGGTGTGGCCATACAGGTATGTCGCTTCTTGCTTGTTGTAGACCACCACTCCTGGCCAGCAGTCTTGAGAGTAGACACGCTCGTATGAACCGGGTTGTTCCTTGCTTGCGTGAGCCTCCTCAAATTCAGGCCACCACAACTCTTCGAGTAAGCCCCGGCGCAGAGTTTCTGCCAGAACTTCAGCGGGATTCTTGTGATAGGCCCGCACACGGTCCAATAAGGCTTGAACTTTTTCATCGTCGGCTTCTTCGAACCCGCGGACATAGTTGGTCACAGCAATCAACCGGTCCACCGTTGGTGCGGCGGATTCAAGGAGCTCGACCTTTTCAGTGAGAAGCTCAATCACCAAAGGCTGAAGATACGGGTCCGTCGCCACAGCCGACAGAACTTCCGGGATTTCCAGTTCCTTCTCAATGCCGTTGATGAGATACTGCCGGTACTGTTCATCAGCCACGAGGTGTGGCAGCGGAGCTCGGTTTTCACTTCTTGCCCAATACAGCACATTGATAGATGGTTTGTAATTCCCTCTGTCCGGGTCCACCCTCACACCGTGGGCCGCAAGCTGTTCAAATGCTTCAGGTGGCATGTCCGTGAGCGGTTTCCATGGCAATTCCATCGATGTGCAGCCCGCATGCGGAAGAATCTCCGCGAGCAATGGTGCCAGTTTCGTGCTCGGCTTCGAGGTGCCCGAATCGCACTGTACAGCGAGGTTCAAGATGTGGGGAACAAACTCGGGGCAGGCGCCCTGCTTGACTGATTCGAGGGCACCAGTTTTCTGAAGCAGATCAATCCACTCATCAGGATCCGCGTTGCTCGGTGTCAGTGTCAACAGAAGATCACGCACGTCCGCAGACTCTGTTGCGGCCTTACGGATAGCGGGGTAGTAGTTCTTCCAAAAACGGGCGCCTGCGCCCTCGATCGAACTGATACGCAACAGCTCGGGGATGAAGCGGGCTTCTTCCTCCGCAGGCTTCAGCCCGGCAGCCTTTGCCAGCTTTGCCAGGTCCTTCTTCATGCCGGAATAGGGAGGCAATCCGCCACGGACGCATTCGATGCACAGGTTGCGGAATGTCTCAAAGGCTTCGGGTGGTTCAAGCCGTTCGGACAAACTGTTCGCCTCAGCGGCGAGCTCCTTACCGCTGATTGCCCCAGCGTAGGCAAATTCTAAGAAGACGTCGCGGTGCCGTGTTTCGTCGATAGGCACTGTGTAACGGCGCTCAATCTCGCGCGCACGTGTGAACATTTGCGCGGCGTAGGCGTCATTGCCTCCTTTAATGTAGGCGCGTGCGGCCTCTTCCAGGAAAGTAGGTAAAAAGTGTGGAGCGCTGTCTTCCAGCTTGTCTGCGAGCGCGAGAATTTCTGTTTTGGCCGCCCCTGGTTTTGACTTGGCGCGGCGGGTTGCGCGCTCCAGATCCGCAACAAGGTTCAGCGCATGCTGGGCATTCTTCGGGTCAGTGAGGATCGGCCATGCTGGGAACCCGGTTCCACGGCGCTGAACGTGGCCGACGGGAGTGCTGCCCTCGAATTCAATTTCGGATACTGCAAGAGCAAGGCGCTCTGCCTCAAGGAGCTGTTCTGGAATCAGTCTGACAATGGTGCGACCAGGCAACGCAGCATGCGTGAACGTTGCCGCAGAGAGCGGGAACGTCGCATCATTTGCTTCCAGCGTGATGCCACCATGTTCAGTACGAATGCGGTTATTACTCATTTTCTTCCACCGTTCTACCAGCATGAATGTGAGTGGCCATGCGCACTCCTTCGCTATATGCCACGGGCCCAACTTCCCGCACCGGAGCGGTCTCACCGTCAACGCGCCATGACAGTCCACCCGTCCAGATGTCGATTTCGGGGTTGTCTCCGGCCCCAATCCAATACTGGGCCTCCACCAGATGCCCGTCCTCATAGATGTAGGTCACCGCGTAGCCACCTTGAATGTTGTAGCCAGCTGATTGGGCCCTACCGACGGCAAAGCGACCCTGCTCGAACCGTGCACCTGCCCATGTGTCCAACACAGTTACAGACTCATCCGGAAGCGGAACGGGCAGTCCATACACGGCGCGCTGTAGCTGATCAAAACGCTGTTGGATACCCAAATCCGCGGCGAACTCCCGAAGATCCTCCAGATCCTCAATCAACGCGGGATGAGGGATGAGGATCTCATCGGACACGATCGTTTGCGTTTCCCCGTCTAGGTCGACGACACCGAAGCTGATCTGGCCATCAGTGGTGTTCACGTCACGCAAGAAGCCCGCTGCCCCCGCATCACTGGTTCCGCTTTCATCAACGGGCTGGATGATCAGATCCCGCAGCCAGGATTGCCAAGTTTCATCTGGCCACACTGCCGCAATGACAGTAGCGGGAACGGGCAGCGAGCGCAGCAGCCACTTTTCCACTGTTGCACCGCACTCCGCATCGTGGGCCTGCAGCCAGGTCAGCAGATTGTCAAGATTAAGAAAGGTATCAGTTTTCTTCACTGCTGCCGGTACAGACTTCAAAATCTTTCCTTTGGCGTTTCTGGCTTGGATTTTATTGTCTGTAATGGTCAGGGCGTATCCGTTGGGTGCTTCAATCCATGTTGAATCTGCTGATGCGGTCATGCGTGTCAACTTACCTGATTCTCAGATAGGGAGTATAGATAAGTGGAAGCGTTCCCAGTGCCCAAGAAGGGCACTCATGGTGGGTGGTACTTTCGGAGAGAAAACGCGTCCACCACGAAGGAGAACCGATGTCCGCCCCGATTCGTTTGATCTCACACGAAGGGACCCACTTCCAAGCACCTTTCGGCGATGGCACTGTGCGTTTTGGCGATACTGTCGAGCAGGTGCGTGCGGTACTCGGGCAGCCTGAGGGCGGTTCGACTGACACCACGCTTTACTTCAACGCCGCGTGCATTCAGGTGCACCTTGGCCGGGGCGGGGTGGAGTTCATGGAATTTGCCACCAACCCGAAGAAGGACGGCGTTGACGTTGAGTGGGAAGGGCATACCCTGTCGCGTATGAACGCTATCGAATGCGCGGAGGTGCTCATGGCATCCAACGATGGTGCCAGGATCAATGAAGAGGAGGCTCCGTCGAGCTATGTCTTTGAGAAGTTAGGTCTCACCGTGTGGCAACCGTATGCCTTTCAGGATGCAATGCGCGACATGAGGGCAGCGGAGGCGACTGGGGATGAGGACGAGCTTGAGTACCTCAAGGAAGAGGTCGACATGGCTGAGTTCTTTGATTCGGTGGGTATCGGATCGCAGGAGTACATGAAAGGTTATTTCAAGTAGTCCGGCGGTAAGTAGCGGGGCTAAGTAGCAAAGGGTGAGCCCGCCCGGCCAAACTGCCGAGCGGGCACACCCTAATCGCTTAACTCACGTAAACGGAGCTAGTTGTCCTCAGTCCGGTCGATGATCCGGTTGAAGGTCTCCGACGGACGCATGACCTTGGTGGTCTTCTCATCGTCCGGCCAGTAGTAGCCACCGAGATCGGCAGGGGACCCCTGAACGGCGAGGAGTTCCTCGTTGATCTGGGCTTCGTTGTCGGCGAGGTCCTTGGCAATCGCGGTGAAGCCTGCGGCGAGCTCTGCATCCTCGTCCTGCTTGGCCAGTTCGTCGGCCCAGTAGGCGGCGATGTAGTAGTGGGAGCCACGGTCATCGATCTCGCCGGCCTTACGGGATGGGGAGCGACCCTCATCCAGGTAGCGTTCGATGGCGCGATCCAGGGTGCGGCCGAGGATGCCAGCGCGGGCATTGCCGTGCTTGTCTTCCTCGTGGAAGAAGGATTCAGTCAGCGCGAGGTACTCACCCAAGGAGTCCCAGCGCAGGTGGTTTTCTTCCTGTACCTGCTGGACGTGCTTCGGTGCGGAACCACCAGCACCCGTCTCAAACAGGCCACCACCGGCCATGAGCGGGACGACGGACAACATCTTGGCGGAGGTGCCCAGCTCAAGGATGGGGAACAGGTCAGTGTTGTAGTCACGCAGCACGTTACCAGTGACGGAGATGGTGTCCTCGCCACGGCGGATGCGGTCAACGGTGATCTTGGTGGCCTCCTCCGGCGACGCGAAGGAGATGTCGGTGCCAGTGGTATCCAGGTTGGCTAGCTGTGCTTCGGCCAGCTTCTGAATGTTGGCATCGTGCCCACGTGCTGGGTCGAGCCAGAACACAGCCTTCATGCCGGACTTGTGCGCACGGTCAACAGCGAGCTTGACCCAGTCCTCGATAGCGTCACCGCGGGTGAGGCAGGAACGCCAGATGTCACCAGCTTCAACCTCGTGGGACAGCAGGACGTCGCCGGTGGAGGAGATGACCTGCATGGTACCTGCGAAAGGCATCTTGAAGGTCTTGTTGTGGGAGCCGTACTCTTCAGCCTTGCGGGCCATGAGGCCAACGTTGGGGGAGGTGCCCATGGTGGCGGGGTCGTAGGCGCCGTTCTCGCGGCAGTCGTCGATGACCACCTGGTACACGCCGGCGTAGGAGGAGTCCGGGATGACGGCCAGGGTGTCCTGTGGCTTGTCGTCCGCGTTCCACATCTGGCCGGAGTTGCGGATCATGGCCGGCATGGAAGCGTCCACGATGACATCAGACGGCACGTGCAGGTTGGTGATGCCCTTGTGGGAATTCACCTGCGCCAGGTCCGGACCTTGCGCCATTGCCTTATCAAAGGCGGCGCGGATCTCTTCACCGTTGTCCAGCTCGGACAGGCCGGAGTAGATGGCACCCAGGCCGGATTCGCCGTCGAGGCCAGCAGCCATGAGTTGCTCACCGTACTGGTCGTACACGTCCTTGAAGAAGGCGCGGACAACGTGGCCGAACATGATCGGGTCAGAGACCTTCATCATGGTGGCCTTGAGGTGAATGGAGTAGAGGATGCCCTCGTCCTTGGCGCGCTGGACGGTACCCAGCAGGAAGGCATCGAGCGCACGGGCAGACATGAAGGTCGCGTCCACGACGTCGCCCTTATCCACCTTCATGTCATCGCGGAAGACCTTCTCCTGGCCATCAGTGCCGGTGAGCTTCAGGGTCAACGTGTCATCGTGGTCGAGGATGACGGACTTCTCGTTGTGGCGGAAGTCATTGGCATCCATCGTGGCCACGTTCGTTTTGGAATCCTTGGACCATGCGCCCATGGAGTGCGGGTTCTTGCGGGCGAAGTTCTTCACGGAGCGAGGTGCGCGGCGGTCAGAGTTGCCCTGGCGCAGGACCGGGTTGACGGCGGAGCCCTTCACCGCGTCGTAGCGGTTGAGGATGTCACGCTCCTCATCCGTCTGCGGGTTCACCGGGTAGTCCGGAATGGCAAAACCAGCGTCCTGCAGCTCCTTGATGGCGTTCTTCAGCTGCACAAGGGAAGCGGAGATGTTCGGCAGCTTGACGATGTTGGCTTCAGGCGTTTTGGACAGCTCACCCAACAATGCCAAATAGTCCGGAACTTGCTGGTCTTCCTCCAGGTAGTCCGGGAATTGCGCGAGGATGCGGCCGGCTAGGGAAATGTCGTACGTGTCTACGTCTACGCCTGCGTTCGACGCGAAAGCCTCCACGATGGGCTTCAGTGAGTACGTTGCCAGCAGTGGTGCCTCGTCCGTCTTCGTCCAAATGATTTTGGCCATGGGTCACCTCTACAAAATTTTGGTTATCTTCTTTTTTGTTTTCGACCGACAAGCGTACCTCTTTGCCGGTGAGCGTGCCCATCGCGCCCTCGAGGTTGGGCAATCGTCCGCGTTGACGCGGGACAGGTAGGGTGATCGGGCATGAGCCTCACCATCGCATCAGTCAACGTTAACGGGATCCGCGCGGCCACGAAGGTGCGCAATGAGAACAACTTGGGCATGTTGGAGTGGCTGAAGAACACTCCAGCGGATGTTGTGCTTATGCAGGAAGTTCGCGCCACGGAGGAGCAGACTCAGGCCGCGCTCGCACCGGCGCTCGAAGCCGGGTGGCACCTCTATGTCGCACCAGCTGCCGCAAAGGGTCGCGCCGGGGTGGGTATCCTTTCGCGCACACCGCTTATCGACGTCGCCGTGGGCATCCCCCACTTCGAAGATTCCGGTCGCTTCATTTCTGGGCGTCTGGAGTGCGGGACGACGGTGGCGTCGCTGTACTTGCCGTCGGGAAGCACTGGCACTGAGAAGCAGGATGAGAAGTGGCGTTTCCTTGACGTGTTTGAGCCGCTGCTGGCGCGGTGGGCGGAAACGCACAAGGACATGGTGATTGGCGGTGACTGGAATATTTGCCACCGACGAGAAGACCTGAAGAACTGGAAGGGCAACACGAAGTCCTCCGGCTTCCTGCCTGGTGAACGCGCATTCATGGATGCCGTCTTCGGCGCTTTCCCCGATGATGAGGCCCAGGACATCGACGCGAAGGATGAGGCTGGTTTCTTCGGCGCCGTCGAGTACGAAAGCGACAACCGCCGCGTCGCCTGCACCGAACCGCAGTGGTTTGACGTTGCCCGCCGCCTCCACCCGGAGGACGCGCCGTACACCTGGTGGACCTACCGTGGTCAGGCATTCAACAACAACGCAGGTTGGCGCATTGACTACCAGGCAGCCACCGCGAACATGCTTGAGCGGGCCCAGCGCACCTGGGTGGAAAAAGCAGCGACGGTGGAGGAGCGTTGGTCCGACCACTCGCCGCTGCTGGTTGAGTACCGCTAGGATTCTCTAGCGCGACCTGGTGAAAGTACCGGGAGGCCTGCTTCTTCCGCGGCATCCGCCATCCGGTGGTCGTATGTCACCATCGTTGTGCACCCACCAAGAAGGGCAGCGGCGATGTGGATAGCGTCAAGGGAGCGAAGGTGTGTGCCTGGCAGCATTCCAGCGACTCGGAAAATGCTCCTGTCGATCTCGAAGATGGACATTGACTCAATAACATCCTCGATGATGTGCGGCTGTATCTCTGGAAGAAAACGACAAGCGCGACGCAGCTCAGTTTCGAGGAGAGTGCTTGAGAAAAGCGCCGGTGACTCCGCCAAGATCGCTTCATCGAGGGCATCGGATTCTTTCTCCTGCGCGATAAGCTTCATCACCGCAGAAGTATCGAGGTACCACAGCTTCACGCTGTCACAACCTTTCCTCGCGGACAGTATCCAGAATCTCCTTTGTACTGATGGGGAGTTGGATTCGATTCTCGGCGCCGAGTCTTAGTGGCCGTGAGGCAGGCGTGTAGGCCAACCGTGGAGAGTGGACATTTTTAAGGCCGGTCAACCGAGCGACGGGGCGGCCGCGGTTGGTGATGATGAATTCCGCGCCTTTTTCCACTTCGCGCAAAATCTTACTGCTTTCATTGCGGAGCTCACGCTGGGGAATATGGCGCGGTTCGTGAGGGGAGGACGGTACTGGCGCGGCGGACATGCTACAAGCGTAGCAACCTGCGAGCGGGGTGGAAAAGCAGCGACGGTGGAGGAGCGTTGGTCCGACCACTCGCCGCTGCTGGTTGAGTACCGCTAGTTACTCGCTGCTATTCGGCACGCAGGACAACCTTGTAGCCCGAGCCACCCTTGGCGTCTTTGCCGTAGGCGATCCCAAGGCCTGCGCGTGTGGTGTTGCTCAACATGTTGGTGTTGTGGCCTGCTGATTTCTTCCAGTTGTTCACAGCATTATTCGGGGTGCTGGAAGAGTAGTGAATGTTTTCAATGCCACGCTTGATGTCATCATGCTCAAATTTGCCCGACTTGGCGAGGTGCTCGCTCCATTCTTGGGCACTTTGAGTCAGCGCTTCGTCGCGGGTCCAAGGGGCCAGCCCGTTTTTCGCGCGGTGATCGTTGATCTGGTCGAAGAGCTTCTCTTTGGTCTCCTCGATGTTGTTTGGCGTGCTTGTAAATGATGTGGGGGGCTGCTCTACATCGCCTTTGGTCAGTCCGCCTGCCAAGGCGAGGATGAGACTGATCAGGATGGAAAAGAATCCGAAGAACTTTTGTGTGTCCAAATCGGGCAGCTGCATGAGGTGGTGGACCTTTCCGTATCTATCCGACCCCAGGATGAGGGAACGGTATTTGCCTTAAGTGGATATAGGATAAACCTGAAAATAGATTAAGTCAGGTCAGTACGCCTATTTGGTTAGAAAATGGGGACCGAACGGGGGGGAGCTGGTGTCACTGGGCCACTTCTTGAACACTGTTCAATCGCCCGGCTAGACTGCTTTGCATGGCCAAAACAAACTCATCCCAGACGAGGAACAGCGATATCCTCACCGTCGCGCACGAGAAATGTCTCAAGCGTGGTGAGGGCCTGAATCAAGAAGAAATTCTAGAGATCTTGAAGATTGAGGATGACCGCCTCCAGGAGTTGCTCGATCTCGCCCACCAGGTGCGCATCAAGCATTGCGGTGTGGATGTTTCCCTGGAAGGGATCGTTTCTTTGAAGACGGGCGGTTGTCCTGAGGATTGCAGTTTTTGTTCACAGTCCGGTCTTTTTGAATCCCCCGTGCGTTCCGTCACGCTGAATATTGCGGAGTTGGTGGAAGCTGCCAAACAGTCAGAGAAGATGGGGGCGAGTGAGTTCTGCATCGTTGCCGCGGTGAAGGGGCCGACGGATGCGTTGCTCAATCAAGTGGCTGAAGCAATAACGGCCATCAGGGAGGAAGTGGATATTTCCATTTCGGCTTCCCTCGGCATTCTCACCCGTGAACAGGCACACCGGCTCGCCCAGATGGGGGTCATGCGCTACAACCACAATTTTGAAACTGCCAAATCCTTCTTCCCCAATGTGGTTACTACTCACACATGGCAGGAACGTAAGAACACTCTTGAACATGTGCTTGCAGAAGGGATGGAGACATGTTGTGGCGGAATCATCGGCTTGGGGGAGACCTTGGAGCAGCGTGCGGAGTTCGCTGCGCAGCTGGCTGAGGTTCAGCCGCATGAGGTTCCGATGAACTTCTTGGACCCGCGGCCAGGGACCCCTTTCGCAGACCGTCCGCTTGTTCCGCAGGGCGAGGCGTTGCGTGCGGTGGCAGCGTTCCGTTTGGCCATGCCATCAACGCAAATCCGTTTCGCGGGCGGGACCGAGCTCGCGCTGGGGGATGATGGAACTGAACAAGGCCTTCTCGGCGGGGCCAACGCCATTATCGGAGGTAACTACTTGACTACCCTTGGGCGCCCCATGGAGAAGGACCGCGATGCGGTGGATCGGGTCATGGATTCACACCTGAACCTATCCATTACTCCGGTGGGGCAGAAGCAAAACTCCGGGCACGGTCCGCTCTATGACACCTTGAAGTCCTTGTAAGTGGATGTCGCCATAATGAAGAACCTGGAGATGGGAGAACTGGCCGCGGCAGTCTTGTCTGGGGAGATCGTGTGGCCACTAAATCCAGCGCGCCCCTATGATGCCCCGCGCATCTGCCCGGTGTGCGGGCGCCGCATGGTGGTGAAGATCAGCCCGATGGCATGGGAGGCGGCGTGCTCGCGCCACGGGGTGCTGCGCTCCGAGTGGTTGGAGCGCTAACCGCCTACCGTTCCGGTTGTTTGTCGTGGGCTATTTGATGAATCGTGGGGTGCGGGCAATTGTCACAGCGGCGGTTATGGCGACCACAAGCGCGCCGATGCCAACCGTGATCCACACAATACTCGATCGCGGGATTGGGGCACCCACGGCAAACGCGTAGTCCCAGTACATCTGCGCGTATGCAAAGCCAAGGAACAGTCCAGCGATGGCGATTCCAATGACAAGCAGACCCCACCTGTTGGCAGCGCCTTCCGATACACCGATGGCGATTCCGGTGAGGGCGGCGAGGAACAGGAAGGTGAACGTCACTCCAAATGTGGCGAGGATTGTCCATGAGTCCTGGCCAGCAGCCGTCACATCATGATCGTTAGCCCAGTTCACGGGTTGGCTGTTGGTGACAAGGAATACGTCGTACAACTTGTAGTAGGGATTGGCGTACTGGTTTGCAATGGATGAACCAGACGTGGCAGCTGCAAGAATACCTGTGACGGTGAGTGCAACTTTCAAAGCTGATGTGAGCCACCGGCTAAAACTCATTCCCAATTGGTTGAGGGCCGACCATTTGGATGCGATGTAGGCGAAGAGTGCCATAAGCGCGATGCCGCCGCAGAGGGTCCAGAGTTCGCCGTCGCCCGTGTAGTACCGGCCGAAGGGCATTGCGATCAATAAAACAAAGAACGCAGTGAGGTACGCGGCTGGTGTGGTTGGACTCAAGAAAGGTTTCATCGCTTCACATCTCCCTGGGTTATTTGGTCTGTTTCTTCGGGCTCTACGTGGATGGGTGTTGTGGCTAGGAGGTCGAACAGTTCCGCGTCGGTGGGGTAGTTCACGGGCAAGTGGGTTGTTGCTGCGGCGGCCGGGTCGGTGAATGTGGCCCGAGCAGTGGGGCCAAGCGTCGCCGTTTCGGCAACGGGGTACTGGGTTGTCAGGCCCTCAATCTCGGCGGTTGGTCCGGTGATGGTGGGGAAGTGCGTGCGGACACTTTCTAGTGGAAGCCCGGAGGAGTGGACCTCCCGGTCGAACACCTGGATTACATGCGTGGCTAATCCGGCGAAGTCCTCGGCGCGATGGGAGGCCATGATGATGGTGCGCTCAGGGTCCTCTGCAATGTAATCAATGAGTTGCTGGCGTACCTGCTTGCGTGTGGTGGCGTCGATGCCGTCAAAAGGTTCGTCGAGAAGCAAAAGTGGCTCTTGTGCTGCTAGCGCGATCCGGATGGTGAGGAGGCGGCGCTGACCGACGGAAAGATCCTTGATGCGCGCATCAGGCATATCGACGGGAGCGAGTGGCTTTGCCGCGTTGGCTGCGCGTAGCTGCCGAGCGACAGTATCGCCAGCGAACTTAGCGTCCGCACCGGCGGGCACGAATGCGGCACCCGGCCCCATCAATGAACGAAGCAGGTGGGTCTTGCCCGCGGCGTTCGGGCCGATGAGCGCGTAAAAGCCGGGCTGCGGAGGGGGCTGTGGGTGCGGATGCTTCATTTGGTGCGCTCCTTTTCAATCATGGCGGTCAGTTCCGCTGTGGAAAGGCCGAGCTGGTCAGCCTCGTGGACGAAAGGTTGGACAAATCGCTCTTGGAAAGCTGCGCGCCGGGAGCTGAGTAGCTGTTGGCGTGCGGATTTAAGAACGAACATACCGAGCCCCCGGCGTTTCTCCACCAAACCCTCATTGAAAATCTCTGTGAGAGCTTTCGCGGAGGTAGTCGGGTTGACGGAGTGGTAGGCAGAGAGCTCGTTTGTTGACGGGACGCGGTCTCCGGGGGCGAGTGCGCCCGAGGAGATCATGTCGCGGAGTTCATCCGCGATCTCTTGGTATATGGGTTTACCGCTCATGTGGGTAACCATATAGCTAAAAGGCCCAGCGCGTCAACCGTTATAAGTGCCGCGCCAGGTCAGAGGCCGAGGCATGGGCCTAGTAGGGGTGAAGATGCTAGTCCTCGGACACGATATCCAGGAGTGCTGCCCCCTTGTCCACGTTTTCACCGGGCTTGACCGCTAGGTTTTTCACGGTGCCGCTCTTGTGAGCCTTGACGGGGTTTTCCATCTTCATGGCCTCCAGAATCAGAAGTGCGTCACCTACTTCAACGCGTGCGCCTTCGGTGACAATCACCTTCACCACCGTGCCTTGCATCGGTGCTGTGAGGGTATCTGCACTGGCAGTACCCTTTGAGCCCTTAGCGGAACTGGAACCCGCGCGCGAACGACGTTTGCGTCGCCGCTGCGCCACAGCCCCGAGGAGCAGTGGCTCCGGAAGCGTGATTTCAATGGAGCGTCCGTTGACACCAACGGATACGGTACGGCGCTTACGGTCCTCGCTCTGCTCATCCGTCTCGCCACCTTCATGCGGTGCAACGTCCGGGTCCCATTCCTCTTCAATCCAGCGGGTGTACACGGTGAAGTGGTTGTTGGGGGCGGTAAAGGCGGCGTCGTCAAGCATGCGCTGATGAAACGGGATGACCGTGGGCACACCTTCAACCTTGAATTCTGCCAACGCGCGTTTTGCGCGTGCGATGGCCTGCTCGCGGGTTGCACCGCGCACGATGAGCTTGGCCAACATGGAATCGAACTGACCACCCAGGACCGAGCCTTCGCGGATACCGGAATCCACGCGCACGCCGGGCCCGCCGGGCTCCTCGTAGCGGGTCACAGTGCCGGGAGCCGGCATGAAATTGCTACCGGCGTCCTCGGCGTTGATGCGAAACTCCAGGGCGTGACCGGTGGGCTCCAGATCATGCTTAAAGCACAATGGGTGGCCAGCAGCAATGCGGAACTGCTCAATGACCAGATCAATGCCCGTTGTTTCCTCCGTCACTGGGTGCTCAACCTGGAGGCGAGTATTGACCTCCAAAAACGAAATCAGGCCATCTGCGCCGACAAGGTACTCCACTGTGCCCACCCCGACATACCCGGCCTTTTTCGCAATCGCTTTCGCAGAGTCATGGATGCGGTCACGCTGCTCTTCGGTCAAAAACGGTGCGGGTGCTTCCTCAATGAGTTTTTGGAAGCGGCGCTGCAAAGAACAATCGCGAGTGCCGCCCACAATCACGTTTCCGTGTGCATCCGCAATCACCTGCGCCTCCACATGGCGGGCGCGGTCAAGGTAGCGCTCCACGAAACACTCGCCGCGGCCGAACGCCGCCTGAGCTTCACGTGTTGCAGATTCGTAGAGCTCACGGACCTCCCCGCGAGTTCGAGCTACCTTCATGCCGCGCCCACCACCGCCAAAGGCGGCCTTAATGGCCACAGGTAAACCGTGCTCATCCGCGAAGGCAACCACTTCATCGGCGCCAGCAACCGGTTCCTTTGTCCCCGGAGCCAATGGCGCGTTCACGGCTTCCGCCAGCGCACGGGCCGTGACCTTATCGCCGAGTGCCTCAATGGCCTCCGGAGGCGGGCCAATCCAGGTGAGCCCCTCCTCGATCACGCGCCGGGCAAACTCAGCATTTTCACTCAAGAAGCCGTAGCCAGGGTGGACCGCGTCCGCGCCTGAATCCTTGCAGGCTTGGAGCACCTTATCTATATCCAGGTAGCTCTGCGCAGACGTGGTTCCGCCGATAGCCACGGCCTCATCGGCCATGGACGTAAAAGGTTCACCTTTATCTGGGTCCGCATAAATGGCCACGCTGGAAAGCCCAACGTCACGTGCTGCGCGGATGATGCGGACTGCGATCTCACCGCGGTTAGCAATCAGCACTTTGTGAAAGGGAAAGTCATGCATGAATGTGCTCCTTGCTTAGTAGTACGTGACGTTGCCGAAGGTGGGGGAGGAATCAAACGGCTGTACAAAGCCATCCTCAACCACGCCTGCGCCTGCATTTAGATGCCACGTTTGCGCCTCAGCGATCACGGCGCTCAGTGCCGCGAGCTCATCGTGGGAAAGTGAAGCGTCATTGGTATGAAACAACGGTGTCATGGTGACTCTCCTTAAACCGTGGGGTAGTTGCCGTCTGCGGTGAGACGAGCCTCGGGGTTGAGAAGCAGGGCGATCTCATCGTCATGGTCGTGTGCACCTGCGAAGCGCCGGTTTTCCACCGGGGCGAACAGCTCGGCGCGCCCGATCATGCCGGCTTCGAGGCGGCCAGCACCATCAACAAGGCGCTCCGTGGCTTGGGCGCGCCACGCATCCG
>NZ_VXKH01000031.1 GCF_008693065.1 Corynebacterium tuscaniense
GTCGTGGCCAAGGAGGGCCGCTACGGCCCTTACGTCACCGAACTCGTGCGTGACGACGAGCGCGCTACCGCCGAAGCCCGCGCCCTCGAGATCGTCGCCGCCGAACGCGCTGAGGAGGATGCCCAGCGCGCCGCCGAAGGTAAGCGCGCCAAGAACTGGGAGACCAAGACCGCGACGGCGCAAAAAGAGAAGCGGGTCGAGCAGCTTATCGACGAACACCTCAAACCCGCCACCGCCTCCCTTTTCTCCACCATGGAACCGTCCACGGTCTCCCTGGAAGAGGCACTGCAGCTGCTGTCCCTGCCACGTGAGGTGGGTGAAGATCCTGCTGATGGTGAAGTTATCACTGCTCAGAATGGCCGCTACGGCCCGTACCTGAAGAAGGGAAGCGACTCCCGCTCCCTGGCCAACGAGGAGCAGATCTTCTCCATCACTCTGGACGAGGCTCGACGCATTTACGCCGAACCGAAGCGCCGCGGCCGCGCCGCCGCCCAGCCACCCCTCAAGGTGCTTGGTGATAACGACGTCTCCGGTAAACCCATGACCGTCAAAGACGGCCGCTTCGGACCCTACGTCACCGACGGCACCACCAACGCCTCCCTCCAGCGCGGCGATACCCCTGAAACCATGACGGATGCCCGTGCCAACGAGCTCCTCTCCGCCCGCCGCGCCCGCGAAGCGCAGGACGCGGAGGCCGGTGGCACCGGTCGGTCTGGTCGGGCGAAGAAGACCAGCAAGAAGGCCAGCAAGAAGGCTACGAAGCGTTCGACCAAGAAGACCACGAAGAAGACTGCGAAGAAGCCCCCGCAGACCACCAAGCGTGTGATCAAGGCTGGCTCCCGCCGGTCTTAGTGCCTCTCCGCCAACGTGGGCCGGACGGGTCGGGCAAGTTGGGTCATCTTGTTGCGGCCGCGGAGCTCGATGGATTTCATGCGGGTCCAGCGGGCTTGTTCGATCTCGTTGGCCTCACTGAGTGTGGAGGTGTTGGTGAGCACGCGGCCTGGGGTGGTCTTTGCCAGCTCGGTGAGGCGGGCAGCGGTGTTCACAGCGTCGCCGATGACGGTGTATTCGAAGCGATCTTGGCCGCCGATGTGTCCGGCGACGACGTGGCCGGCGGCAACACCGATACCGGCATCCAGTTCAAGTCCGCGCAGGTCTTGACGTAGTTCGCGGGCGGCTTTGAGCGCGTAGGAGACGAAGTCGGGCAGGTTGACTGGGGCACCGAAGATGGCCAGTGCCGCGTCGCCTTCGAATTTGTTGATCACGCCTTTGTTGCGGTGCACCACGTCCACGACGATTTCAAAGAAAGCGTTGAGGGCCTCCACGACTTCCTCAGGGGTGCGGTCCACGGCGAGTTTGGTGGAGCCGATGACATCCACAAACACGACAGCCACTTGGCGAGCCTCACCACCGAGTTCCGGTTTTTCCTCAAGTGCCTTTTGGGCAACTTCGGAGCCGACGTATTGGCCGAAGATGTCGCGGACGCGCTCCCTTTCGTTGAGGCCACGCATCATTTCGTTGAAGCCGGATTGGAGGACGCCGAGCTCGGAGCCGTCGTAAATGTCCACTTGTGCGGAGGTGTCACCGCTGCGCACTTGGTTGATGGCGTGTTGGAGTTCTTTGATGGGGTCAACCACGCTCATGGTGGCAAACATGGTGCCGGCCATGCCGGTGATGATGGCGGTGATTGCGATGGCGGAGACAGACGGCATGAGCTCGCCGGGGGTGTCTTGGAAGAACCCGTAGTGTTGGGCGGCGAGCAGGAAGAGGATGCCCAGGAGGGGCACCCCGGATGTCATGAACCAGACCAGGTAGAGCCGCTGTTTGATGGGTGGCTCCAGCATGGTGTCTTCGGCGCGGTTGGATAGGGTTTTGGCGGCGATGGGCCGCACGAGCCGTTCGGCTTGGACGAAGGTGAGTACGCAGGTGAGCAGCCCCGCCATGATGGTGGAAATAGCCACGACGAAGGCGAGCTGGGCGTCATGCCGTGCGGTGGCTGCGGTGGCGATGATGATGCCAAGGAGCCAGATCACCCCAACGACCAGGGTTTGTAGTACGGGGATGCGCAGCACCAGGGTGCGCACAGCTGCGGCGTCGTACCGTTCGGGCCTGCGACCGAAATGGAGTACGGGACGGAAGAGGGTGTAGGAGACGATCCCGCCCACGACCACGGCGAGGATGAGGTACACGATGCCCAGCGGGGCGAATCCAGACGCGACTGCGCCGAGTTGTTTCGCCCCGGGCATGGGGATGAGGTAGCGGACAAAGGCCATGATGGCCATCGCACTGAGTACGTTGGTGAACAGCAGCACGGAGGCATAGAGGGGCCACGGGGTGCCCATGATCCACCGAAAACCGCGCCACATCCGTTCCACGCTCATCTACTCTACGTTGCTTGTCGCTACATGGTTGTAGTGTGGGGGACGTGACTGCGCCGAATCTTCCTGCCTCGCGTTCTGTGGCTGAGCGTCTTGCCGATATTCCGTCGGTGCGTTCGGTGATTCTCGCTGCCGCAGCCGCCGCGCGTGGGGTGGAGGGTGCCCCGGCGCATGCGATGACGCATTCATGGTTGTTCACCGGTCCGCCGGGGGCCGGGCGTTCGACATCAGCATTGGCATTCGCGGCGGCGCTCGTCTGCACGGACCCGGAGGAGCTCGGGTGCGGTCGTTGTCAAAGTTGCCGGGATGTTTTCGCCGGTGCACACACGGATGTTGTGCATGTGGTGCCGCAAGAGCTTGTCATCAAAGTCAAAACGGTGCGTGAGATTATCGCTCAAGCGTCGCGCTTGCCGACGATCTCTCCGTACCGCATCATCATCATCGACGACGCCGACCGGTTCTCCTTTGAGGCAGCCGATGCGTTCCTGAAAACGGTGGAGGAACCACCAGCCTCCACCGTGATTATTATGTGTGCACCGTCGACAGACCCGGAGGACTTTTCCACGACGTTGCGCTCGCGGTGTAGGCATTTGTATGTGCCGGCGCCGTCGACAAGCGAAATTGTGCGTCTACTGATGGAGGAGGAAGGTGCTTCGGAGCAGGTGGCCCGGCTTGCCGCGGTGACGTCGCTGCATCATGTGGGGCGGGCCCGCCGATTAGTGCGCTCTGAGGAAGCGCAACTTCGCAGGGGTACGGCGATCAACCTGGCGGAGCTTGTCTTCCACGGCGACCAAGCATTTAAGGCGGTGGCCTCGTTGGTGAAGTCCGCTGATGCCGCGGCGAAGGACGCCTATGCGGACGCGGACCAGGAGGAGCGCGACAAACTCGAGAATGCCCTCGGCATGGGGGCAAAAGGCAAGGGCGCTGCGCGGGCACTGCGGGGGAGCGCCTCGTCGATGAAGGAACTGGAGGCAGCGCAGAAAGCCCGCGGCACACGGCGTTTGCGCGACGTGCTCGACCTCACCTTGGTGGATGTGGCCGGGGTGTACCGCGATGCCATCGTGATCCGCAGCGGCAGCGGGGTAGAGCTGGTTCACCCGGACTTTGAGGGACTCTCGCGTGACATCGCTGAGCGCGTCGATGTTGCCGGACTCACCGAATGCCTCGATGCCATCGCCGAATGCCGCGAACGCCTCGACCAGTCCGTCCTACCTGTCATTGCTTTCAATGGAATGTTGGGCCGCATCCGGCTTGCTTGCGGCGTGAGCTGACCCGCGATTTTTGCTCAGCGCTGCTTCTCCACTAAGCTAAGCCCTCGGATTGCACGCTGTGTTTTCCACGCCGCCTTAGCTCAGTCGGCAGAGCGTTTCACTCGTAATGAAAAGGTCGCGAGTTCGATTCTCGCAGGCGGCTCCACCAAAACCCCAGCTAACTGAACTAGCCCCCGAACTACTGCTGCTTGCGCCGGTAGTACACCTGGCGGCGCACGTGGGCGACAACGTCGCCTTCTTCGTCGGTGATGTCCACGTCAAACCAGTGGAGGTACTTATCGCCGTTCGCGGTTTTCTCCTGGATGAGCGCGTAGGTTTCCTCCGGGATGCGCATATCAGCGGTGATTTTGCCACGGCCGGGCTTGGTGTATTTGATCTCACCGGCGGTGTCCCAGATGCGGTATTCCTTGCCCAGGCGGTGCATGGAGGCGAGCATGAAGAAGGGGTCTGTCATGGCGGACATGGTGCCGCCGAAGGCTACGCCCATGGCGTTTTTGGTCAGGATGTTTGGTTTGTGGGTGACAACGACGCGGGTGCCGTCATCGGCAAATTCCTTGACTTTCACACCGGCGCCCAGGAAAGGGGGCCAGAAGCTCATGAAGTGTTTGAGT
The DNA here is from genome assembly GCF_008693065.1 of Corynebacterium tuscaniense. GTDB lineage: Bacteria > Actinomycetota > Actinomycetes > Mycobacteriales > Mycobacteriaceae > Corynebacterium > Corynebacterium tuscaniense. Next base: position 4,261 of record NZ_VXKH01000031.1, read on the forward strand.
TGGCGTGCGGTGTAGTGGGGCATGAGAAAAGCTCCGTCTGTATGCGTGGAAACATGGGGCAAACGGAGCTAACTATACCGGGGGGTTGGGTGAGGTGCCCGGCCCACCCCAGCTGGTTATTTCGCGGTGAGTTGGGTGTTGATGGCGGAGCGGAAATCACCGATGGGCATAGCACCAGCCAGGAATTTCTTGCCGACGATAAACCCAGGTGTTCCCGTAATACCCAGGCTTTGGGCGTAATCGCGGGCCTTGTCGATCGCTTCGTTGTACTTATCGCTTTGGGCATCGGCGATGAACTTTTCAATGTCGGGTACTTCAGCCTTTTTGGCAAAACCGATGAAATCCTCAAGCTCGAAGCCGGGGTGCCCGCCCTTATTAGCAGCGGCAGCCATGTAAGCATCTTTGTATTCAGCGAATTTGCCCTGCTCGGCGGCCGCACGGCCAGCCTTTGCAGCAGCGATGGATGCTGGCCCTTGGACGGCGAGGTCGTTCCACTCGATGCGAACGTATCCCTTCTCCACGTATTCCTTGATCAACTCCGGCTCCACGGTGGTGGAGTGGCGGATGCAGAACGGGCAATCCCAGTCACTGAACTCAGAGATAACGACGGGCGCGTCCAAAGCACCAACCGCCATCGGGTCCTTGGGGTCGCGGCGAGCAGCGTTATCAATCTCATCCTGGGAGGTGATGGGGGCGCTAGGCCCCTGGATAGTGGCGTCGAAGAAACCGTTGGCATCTGCCTTCACCGGGCTGAAGTTCGTGCCCGGTTTGGCACTATCAGGAATGCCGACGTCAGCCCCTTCGGCCCCCGCACCTTCAGATTCAACGCCACCCACGTGCTCCTCCATCTGGTTCAGGGCGTTTTGCTGCCCATCGCGCTCACCAATGACGTAGCCGCCCACGGCTGCAGCCAGGGCGAAGACAATGGTGAAAGCCCACATCAAGGGCGGAATTTTGGTTTTAGGGGTGGTGTTGGTCATGGGGTCTCCGGGTTGAAGGGAAAACGTCGATAAGCGTGCGACCGCACGATACCGCAATTATTACTCGCGGGCGGCATCGAGCAGATACTGCCCGTAGCCCGATTTCAGCATGGGCGCGGCGAGCTTCTCTAGCGTGTCCGCATCGATGAAGCCTTGATGGTACGCGGCCACCTCGGGCGAACCGATGACTGTGCCCGTGCGCTTTTGCAGTACCTCAACGTAGGCGCTGGCTTCACTCATGGAGTCAATCGTACCTGTATCCAACCACACATCCCCGCGGTGCAAGCGATGAACTTTGAGCTTGCCCTGCTTCAAGTACGCATCGTTGACGCTGGTGATTTCCAGCTCCCCGCGCTCACTCGGGGTGATCTCCGACGCGATTTTCACCACGTCATTGTCGTAGAAGTACAGCCCCACCACGGCGAAGTTGGACTGCGGCTCCGATGGTTTCTCTTCGATGGCGGTGGCGGTGCCGTTCTCATCGAAGCTGACCACGCCGTAGCGCTCCGGGTCGCTGACCTCATAGGCGAAAATGGCGCCACCGTCAGGGGCTGTGGCCTCATTCATCAGGCGGGTAAGTTGCGTGCCATCGAAGATATTGTCGCCGAGCACGAGCGCCACCGAATCGTCCCCGATGAATTCCTCCCCGATGAGGAAGGCTTGTGCCAGCCCGTCGGGGGAGGGCTGCACCGCGTAGTCAATCATGAGCCCCCACGCGGAGCCATCGCCGAGCAAACGCTCAAATGCCTCACGGTCTTCCGGAGTCGTGATGACCAGGATCTCCCTGATACCAGCGCTGATCAGGGTGGACAGCGGGTAGTAGATCATGGGCTTGTCGTAGATAGGCATGAGCTGTTTCGAAATGCCCTTTGTAATCGGGTACAGCCGTGTGCCTGACCCGCCGGCGAGAATGATGCCCTTCATGCTTGGAAGTCTAGCCAGGTCTTCTGGCTAGCCCAGGTACAAGGCGAGTGCCACGCGCCAATTCGTCGGCGTGAACCCGGTGGCCTCAATCTTGTCCAAGGCCAGCGTTGATTCCGCCGGGCGGGCAGCTTCCGGCCCATTGAGTTCCTGGTACTGCGCGGTAGTCACCGGGGTCACTCCCGTTGGATCGGAGCCGGCGGCGTTGAAGGTAGCCATGGCAATCTCATCCCGCGACGCCGGGTCCCCGCCGGAAGTGATGTTGTAGATCCCGTACTCCGCGTCCACGTCCAGCAGGTGTACGATTCCCTTGGCCAAGTCCTCCGCCCACGTCGGGCGCCCGCGCTGGTCGCAGACAACCTTCACGGATGTGCCATTAGCGGCCAGCCGTGCCATCGTGGACATGAAATTAGGACCGTCGCCGAAGACCCACGCGGTGCGCACAACATAATGGCGCGGACATGCCGCGGCCGCCGCCTCACCCGCGCTTTTCGACGCCCCATACAGCGACAACGGACTCGGCGTTTCCTCCTCCGTGTGCTCTTGCAATGTTCCGTCGAACACGTAATCCGAGGACACGTGCACCAGCGTCAGGTCATAGCGCCCAGCGATCTGCGCTAGCTTCGCCGGGCCGAGTGCGTTGACTTCCCACGCAGCTGTTCGGCCTTCCGCGGTTTCGGCCCCATTCACATCATTGAAAGCAGCCGCGTTGATGATGGTGGAGTACTGTGTCCAATCCCGAGCCGCCTGCAGATCCTCCACCGGGGCAGTCAGGTCAAAGTCCTCGCGGGTGCAGAAGTCGGCGTCAGGCAGGAGATGCTGCAGAGCCCTTCCGAGCTGCCCGTTTGCACCTGTGACCAACGTGCGACGCGGTGCCACGCGCTGTGCTTTAGCCAACGGTGGGTGGGCCAAGTCCTTTTCTGAGACCTCGGTGGGCTCCAGTGGCCACTCAATCTCCCGATAGGAACAAAAGGCGTATTGCGCATCCGGACTCCATCGCGCATTGCACAGGTAGATGTAGGTGGTGCCATCCTCAAGTGCTTGGAATCCGTTGGCCACCCCGCGCGGCACAAACACCGCGGTGTCAGGCCCGATCTCACAACCGAACGTCGCACCGAAGGTGGGGGAGTCTTCCCTCAGGTCCACCCACGCACCAAACACCCGGCCCGTGGCCACCGACACGTACTTATCCCACGGCTCCGCGTGCATTCCTCGGGTGGCCCCACGTGAGGCATTGAAACTCACGTTGTTCTGCTCGACGCGCATCGGCGGCTGCCCCGCCCAGTTCTCCTTGAACCAGCCGCGGTTATCGCCGTGGACCTGCAGTTTTCTTAGCTCAAGCCCGTCGATGCCCGTGTTCGTGTCAGTCATGCCCGCCATCTTAATCGCTGAATAATCACGGAAAACCTGCGCGCCAGGGAGCTAGTTTTGCGATACTAACCAACACCCCGTATTGGAGACCCTTTCAGGAGGCCGACCGCGCATGATCAACCACCAGGTGCGCACGCACCGTTCCGCAGAAGATTTCCCCTATGAAGAACACCTCGCGTACAAAGTTGCCCAGGTAGCGGCCGATCCCGTGGAGGTGCCGGCTGAGACGACCGAGATGATCATCAACCGCATCATCGACAATGCGGCAGTGGCCGTGGCATCGGTGGTGCGCCGCCCGGTGACCTCGGCCCGCGCGATGGCGCAGGCTCACCCGGTGGAGAAGCAGGGCGCCACTGTCTTTGGCATTGACGGTCACTTCTCCGCCGAGTGGGCCGCTCTGGCCAATGGCACCGCGGTGCGTGAGCTGGACTTCCATGACACGTTCCTCGCCGCGGATTACTCCCACCCGGGCGACAATATCCCGCCGCTGCTAGCCGTCGCGCAGCACAAAGGCTTGGATGGAAAGACACTCATCCGTGGCATTGCCACCGGGTATGAGATCCAGGTGAACCTGGTCAAAGGCATCTGCTTGCACGAGTTCAAGATTGACCACGTGGCGCATCTCGGCCCGAGCGTGGCCGCCGGCATCGGCACCATGCTGGACCTGGACGTGGACACGATCTACCAGTCGGTCGGCCAGGCACTCCACACCACCACGGCCACCCGCCAGTCCCGCAAGGGCCTCATCTCTTCGTGGAAGGCCTACGCGCCGGCGTTCGCAGGCAAAATGGCCATTGAGGCCGTGGATAGGTGCATGCGCGGCGAAGGCGCACCCGCCCCGATCTGGGAGGGGGAGGACGGAGTCATCGCGTGGATGCTGCACAGCCCGGACCGCACCTACACGGTCCCGCTGCCCGCGCCGGGCGAGCCCAAGCGCGCGATCCTGGACACCTATACCAAAGAACACTCCGCGGAGTATCAGTCCCAGGCCCCGATCGACCTGGCGCGTCGCATGCGCCAGACGCTTATCCGCGCGGGTCGTTCTACGACGGATATTGCCTCCATCGTGCTGCACACCTCGCACCACACCCACTACGTCATCGGCACCGGTGCGAATGATCCGCAGAAGATGGACCCCACCGCATCGCGTGAAACACTGGACCACTCGATCATGTACATCTTCGCCGTGGCGCTCGAGGACGGCACGTGGCACCACGTGGACAGCTACTCCCCAGAGCGTGCCGGCCGCCCCGAAACGGTGGAACTGTGGCACAAGATCTCCACCGTCGAAGACCCCGAGTGGACGCGCCGCTACCACTCCACCGACCCCGCCGAGAAGGCGTTTGGTGCCCGCGCCGTGATCACCTTCACCGATGGCGAGGTCATCGAAGATGAGCTCGCGCTTGCCGACGCACACCCAGACGGCGCCCGCCCATTCACCCGGCCCGATTACATCCGGAAGTTTAGGACGTTGGCGGAGGGGATCGTCGATAAGCAAGAGCAAGACCGCTTCCTCGCGGCCGCTGAAAACCTGGAAAACCTCACTGACTTGAACGAGCTCAACGTGCGCCTCACGCAGGACGCACTGGCCACAGCCCCGGCAACGCCAGAGGGCATCTTCTAACCCAACTAAGGAGCCAGACATGACCGAGCGACCAGACATCCGCAAAGGCCTCTACGGTGTTATCGCCGACTACACCCAGATTTCCAAGGTCAACCCCGACACCAACTCGCTGCTCTACCGTGGCTACCCCGTCCACGAGCTTGCCGAAGGCGCCACCTTTGAAGAAGTAGCCATGCTCCTGTGGAACGGCGAGCTGCCCAACGAAGACGAGCTCAACGAGTTCTACCGCGTGGCCCGCGCGCGTCGCGGCCTTGATGAAGAGCTCATCGGCGTCATCGAGGCCATGCCGAAAGACTGCCACCCGATGGACGTGCTGCGCACCGCCGTATCGTTTTTGGGCACGCGCGACCCGGAGAAGTTCACACCGAACTCTGACCACATCCGGGACATCGCGCTCACCCTACTGACCAAGCTGCCCACCATCGTTGCGCTGGACATTCGACGCCGCCGTGGCGAGGGCTACATTGAACCCGACGTGAACCGCGGCTACGCCGAAAACTTCCTCTGGATGGTCTTCGGCGATGGCGAAGGCTCACCCGCCACCATCCCGTCTGACGTGGAAGCTTTTGAGAAATCGATGATCCTGTACGCGGAGCACTCCTTCAACGCCTCCACTTTCACAGCGCGCGTGATCACCTCGACCCAGTCCGACACATGGTCCGCTGTCACCGGTGCGATCGGTGCGCTTAAGGGGCCACTGCACGGCGGTGCGAATGAATTTGTCTTGCACAACTTCGTTGAAATCGACGACCCCGCCAAGACCGAAGAGTGGACCCTAAACAAGCTCAAGAACAAAGAACTCGTCATGGGCTTCGGCCACCGCGTGTACAAGAAAGGCGACTCCCGTGTACCCACCATGGAAGCCGCCTTCAAGAAACTCGCCTCCGAACACCCAGAGAAGAACGCCTCCAAGTGGGTAGAGATGTACGACATCATGGCCAAAACCATGTACGAGAACACGTCCATCAACATCATGCCCAACCTGGACTTCCCAGCAGGGCCCGCGTACTACATCCTCGGATTCGACATCGAATTCTTCACCCCGCTCTTCGTCATGGCGCGCATCACCGGGTGGACCGCCCACATCATCGAGCAGTTTGAAAACAACACCATCATCCGCCCGCTCGCCGCGTACAACGGGCCGGATGAGAGGCATTTGGACTAGGCGGTTCTAGGTCGGCCAGTGGCCGACCTATATGCCATGGCCTACTAGCAGTCCTATTAGCCGACCTATTGGCTGGCCTACTGGCCGTGGCTTATTGGCCGTGCGCGGCGTAGCCCTGCTCTACCGCATCCTTCGCGTCGCGCCACCAAGCCTCGTTCTCGCGGTACCAAGCAATGGTTTGCTCAAGCCCCTCGCGCAGATCGGTGTAGCGCGGGCGCCAGCCGAGCTCCTTGGTGAGCTTGGTGGCATCCATGGCATAGCGTTGATCGTGCCCGGGACGGTCCGCGACGTGTTCGTAGGTTCCACCCATCAACTCGCAGATGAACTCGATGACGTCCTTATTTGAGTGTTCGCCGTTGGCGCCGATGTTATAAGTCTCGCCGATGCGGCCGCGTTCCAAGATGGCCAAGACCGCATCATTGTGGTCATCCACGTGGATCCAGTCGCGCACCTGCTCGCCTGTGCCATACAACTTGGCTGGGCGCCCGGTGAGCAGATTAGTGATCTGTCGGGGAATGAACTTCTCTATGTGCTGGTAGGGGCCGTAATTATTAGAGCAATTCGAGATTGTCGCCCGCACCCCAAAGCTGCGCACCCACGCTCTGACCAGGTGATCCGAGCCAGCCTTCGTCGCTGAATAGGGTGATGACGGATTGTAAGCGGTCGTCTCCGTGAACTTGGCCGGATCATCGATAGCCAGGTCTCCGAAGACCTCATCAGTGGAAATGTGGTGGAAGCGCTTGTCATGTTTTCGTGCCGCCTCCAGCAGCGTGAACGTCCCCACCACGTTTGTTTCCACAAAGGGGGATGGGTCGCGCAGCGAATTGTCATTGTGAGACTCCGCCGCGAAATGCACGACTGTATCGGCTTGTTTGCACAGCTCGTCTACCAGGACAGGGTCCGCCACAGACCCTTTGACCAGCTCAACCTGGTTGTTTTGGCCTGCGCCTTTAAGGTTTTCGGCGTTACCGGCATAGGTCAAAGCATCCAGAACAATGATGCGGGTATCCGGATAGCGCTGCGCCACCATGTGCACAAAATTCGAGCCAATGAAACCGGCGCCACCAGTGACGAGCATAGTCATGGCATTCATGCTAGCTGGCTCGTCTTTGGCGTATAGGGAGTGCCGGTGAAAGATTTAACAGCGGGCTCACGTGCGCATGCGAAGCGCCATGCTCTGACCTGCAGAAATGGAAATCTGTGGCGGGGTGGGGCTTCGTGTGGTGTCAAATCCTTCACTCGGCCCCGCTAGGCAGCTTGCGTCGCACGCATCAGAAACTCCGGCAATCGCGGGAGAGTACCGGCGGTTACCCGGATGACAGTCCAGCCCTGTAGCGCCGCTTCAACATTGACTTGTGAGTCCCAATCACGCTGTTCTCGTTTCAAGTGGTGTTCGCCGTCGTACATCATGGCGATCTTCAGTTCCGGAATCGCTAGATCAAACACAGTGACCAGGGAACCGGCAGCCCACAGAGGATGCTGCTCAACGACCATCACGCCAAGGTTCTTACACAAAGCATGGGCCAGTAGTCGCATCTCAGTTTCTTTTGGTGAGTCCGCTTTGTTGGTTGTCAGTTCCACGATTCTTTGGAGCCAGCGCTTGTTCACTCTGTCTTTGCCAGAACTAACAATGTCGTCGGGTGTTACGCCAAGGAACCGTCGAGCGGCATCAATGAGCTGGATGGACTGCATTTCTTTATACGCAATTCCATCAATACGTGAAGCAGGCCACCGGTGAACGCTTGCCCGGATCATGTTTAAGGCAGAAATAACAGCAATGGCTGGTGGAGAAATTTTGAGGGGTACGCACTCGAAGTAGACATACCAATGTTCCACACTGGTTGGTCTTTGAACGAGAGGGCTGAACTGGGTGGGTGGCTTGTTTCTATTTACAGGGCCGAACAGGGTGGTGTGGCAGTGATCAGCAAAATAGGGCAACCCGAAAACAGCCAGGGCACTCATCCCCGCGATAGTGTGGCCAGGGTGTTCCATGGCCATGGCTATTGCGCGCGCCGCGGCGGGTGCAGGGTGGACGGGGCGAATGACGCTATTGGTGGGCAGTGACGTGTAGATATTCTCGGTGACCTTAATACCAGGGCCGCCACGGAAGAGACCTCCTGGCACGGAGCGGGTCACATCCATTGCATCGTGTAGTTCGCGGTAGAGCTGTAGGTTTGTCTGTACGTTTCTCATACCTACTTAGACCGCTGCACATCCCAATTTGGTTCCTTTGAGTCTTGTGTGAGTGAAGGATTTAACATCCGGTCCCCCGCCGTTTTTTAAACTCCCAGGTCACAGCGATCCGGTTTGTGGGCGACCCGCGGGGAGATGCAAATCCTTCACCGGGGCAGAGGGCCTCGCCGGCCCCGACCTAAGTCCGCGCCGGCCCCGCTAGGCCTCAAACAGATCCTGGCCCCAGTACTCGCCCTCTTTAGTGCCGTGCGGCACCGCAAACACCGCGGAACCGATGTGGGTGATCCACTCGTTGAGGCGGTCTGCTTCGGCGAGACGTTTTTGGATGGGGTCAAACTGTTTTAGGGGGTTCTTTTGGAAGCAGATGAAAATCTGTCCAGCATTGGATGTGCCACGCGTGTCTGGTCCTGGTGGCATGTCGAAGTTGTAGGGGCGACGGTAGATCCGCTCAGAACGGTCGGTGGAAAAAGCGCGCGCCATGTGGGAATTTGGGTCGATGACTGGCAGGCCGTACTCATCGAGGGCGTCAAAATCGGGTTGATCGAATTCGTCTGTGCCAGTCAGTGGGGCACCGGTTTCGATTGTTCTGCCCATGGCAACTTCGCGGGATGCGCGGTCAAGAATGTCCCATTCATCCATCAGCATGGCTATGCGTCGAACCACCATGGCGGTGCCACCGTGGAGCCATTTGGGGCCTTCGTTGATCCACACGATGTCGCCGAACTCATCCAGGGCTGGGTTGGCGGTGCCGTCGAGCTGTCCGAAAAGATTGCGCGGGGTGGTGCCAGCCTCGACGGATCCGCGGGCGTGCAGGAATCCGTCTTGGATCCATGCGACGTCGACGTAGGTGCGCGCAGTCTTGGTCATGAATCGCGAGGCGTGCGACAAGGTGAAGCGGTCATCGGAACAAAGTTGGAGGCAGATGTCTCCGCCGTTCCAGGCGTCAACGAGTTCGTCGCGTGAGTATTTAGGCAGGTCCCCGAGCCAGTCCGGGGCTTGATCGGCGAGCCCAATTTTGTCCAGCAAGCTACGTCCGTAACCAACCGTGATGGTTAGGTTCGCAGTTGATTCGAGGTTTTCGGGTTCCAAGTCAGCGAGACCGGCTACGCCGCTGCACATGCGGCGTGCGTCATCGGTCCACAAGCGCATCAATCGGATAACGTCATCGCGGTTGGTTTTGCTGTCTTTGAGATTGAACGCGATGAGTTTGATGAAGGATTGTTCGGGCGTGGAAATGCCCGCTTGGTGGGGGCCATCGAAAGGCACCCGGGATTCAGCAAGAAAGTCATTGCCGCCAGGCTCCTCTGTTCCTTGGCCTGGCCATTTTTCGCTTGTCTGCTCCCCCTCAGCGCACCCCCCAAGCCCCATCACCGTGAGACCGGCTACACCTGCTGCACCGGCAGTACCTGCGCCACGGAGAAATTGGCGGCGGGTGGCTCTGGTTGGCTGCTGTTTCGCGTTCTCTGGTTGGTGTTGCGGGTCAGGCATGGCGGGTGGCGCTGCTCCTTTGGGGTTTAGTGGCCGGCGTGGTCGCCGTGGTCCATGTTGTCCATGTCCCCAGCGTAATTTTCTTCACCGGAAGGCTGTTCCCGCACGGGGATCTCGGTGGTGATGGTGGAACCGTTATCCAGCTTGAGCTCGACGGTCAGACTATCACCGGCCGGGATGGCGCCGGGGTAGTTCATGATCATCAGATGGTCGCCGCCTGGAACCAGGTCGTAGGTGCCACCGGCCGGGATGGTGAAGCCGCCTTCCTTTTCGCGCATCATGCCGTCCACGGTTTCGTGGAGTTCGGTGCTTGCGCCCTCGAGGGTTGGGGAGGAGAAGGAAACTACGTTGATGTCTTTGTCGGACATGTTCTTGAATTGGCCGAAGCAAGCGGTCATGTCGGCGTGCTCCATGTCCTTGTCGGTCATGTGCTCGTGTGCCTCTGCGTCATCCACAGCAGCCTTGGCGCGGCAGTAGCCGTCAACAAGTTGGATAGCTGCTGCGCTGTTGTCAGCCTCAACGGCACTGGTGCTTTCCACGGCGGAGGTGGTGGCGCTGGTGTCAACTGAGTCGCCGTCGTTAGAGCAGGCAGCCAGGCCGAGGGAACCGGCGCAGAGGGCCGCGGCCAGAGCAATGGACTTCTTTGAGTTCAGCATCGTAGTGATCCTTCTGTCGGTTGAACGATGTGTGGGATTAGTCGCGTTAAGAATCCGAAAAGTTCCCGAAAAATTTACCTTACCCCCAACTTTTTATTGATCCATTGGTAGATGAGTGTTTCTACCCGCGCGACCTGCTGGTTGTCGGCGGCACCGGCATGGCCGCCGGCGGTGTTTTCAAAGTAGTCCACTGGTTGCCCTGCCTTGGCTAGCGCAAGGGCAAAGGTGCGTGCGTGAGCTGGGTGAACGCGGTCGTCGCGGGTGGAGGTAGTGACTAGAGCAGGGGGATAGGAAACACCGGCAGTGACGTTCTGCAGGGGTGACCATGCCTCAATCGCCGCGCGCTCCTCGGGGTTGTCTGGGTCGCCGTATTCGGCCATCCAGGACGCGCCGGCGGAAAGGGTGTGGTAGCGCAGCATGTCCGTAAGGGGCACCTGGATGACAGCGGCACCAAAAAGCTCCGGGTACTGGACCAGGGCGCCGGAGGTGAGAAGCCCACCGTTGGAACCACCCCGGATGGCCAGCAGAGAAGGGGCGCTGTATCCCCTGGCCACAATGTCTTCGAGGACGGCGCGGTGGTCCTCCCACACTTTGTGCCGGTTGGTTTTTACTACTTGGGAGTGCCATTGCGGACCGAACTCGCCGCCACCGCGCAGGTTGGGTTGCACGTAGAAATTGCCCTGTTCCAGCCATGCCATGCCGCGGAGGGCGGAGTACCCCGGGGTCAAGGAGATTTCGAATCCTCCGTACCCGCCGACGAGGGTGGGGCGTTGTCCACGGGTGAAATCGCCGGTGATGAAGTAGGGAATTTTTGTCCCATCGGCCGAGGTTGCCCAGTGTTGGCGGGTTTCTAGGCTTGAAGCATCAAATTCGGCTGGCGCTTGGCGCACCACCTGACCATCGCGCAGCAGTGTCGACGGAGTGGTGAAGTTGGATACGTTGATCCACACCTCCTCACCATGCACCGGATCCAACGGGCTGGTAGCTACCACCGACGCAGTGGCGGCGTCCGGCAGTGCCACCTCCGAACGCGACCATGTTCCCAGTTCGAAGCTGGAAATACGCGTCACCACATTGTCCAAGGTGGTCACTAGGAGGTGGGTGGAGGTGATGGAAAGGTCGTTGATGGGGGCGTCGTCGATAAGCGTTCGAATCTTCCTGTCACCCGCAAGGAACGCGTCGAGCTGAATGACCCCCAGTGCGCCGGCAGGCAGGCCCGCGAATGGGGTGCGGGGGACGAGGAAAAGCCATTGTTTGTGCGGGACAACCGTGCAATCGGTGGGCGCGTCGATGAGTGTCATGCGTCCAGTCGCGTCACCCACGAATGTCAACGAGGTATAAAAATCCAGCGCGCGTGTGAATGTCACGCGCTCAAAACCCGGAGTATGGTCCACCTGCGCGCCCACGGCGACATCGCTGGGCTCGCCACGGAAAATGACCGGCGCGCTGGCCAAATCCGTGCCACGTTCCCAGCGCCTCACCTCGACCGGGTAGCCGGAGTCCGTCACAGAGTTCGCGCCCAGGTCCGTGCCTACGAGCAGCGTGTTCAGATCCACCCAGCTCACATCGGATTTCGCCTCAGGCAGTGTGAACCCGTCGATGAACTCGCGGCTCGTCAGATCAAATTCGCGCACGACCACCGCGTCCGCCCCGCCGCGCGAGAGCCGCAACAGTGCGCGATCATGGTGCAGTGGGCGCACGGTCGCGCCTTTCCACACCCAGTCCGCATCTTCAGTGCGCGCAAGCTTATCGACGTCCACGAGCACCTCCCACCGCTCCCCACCAGCGAGATATTCCTCCGTGGTGGTGCGACGCCACACCCCACGGGGATGGTCACGGTCACGCCAGAAGTTGTACAGGTGCTCCCCACGGCGGGTGACGTAGGGGATCTTGGCTTGAGTGTCCAAGGCCTCACGCATCCGCTGTTCCAACTCAGCTGTGCCCGGTTGGGTGCGGACGGCTTCCTCGGTGGCGTCTGACCATGCGGTAGCCCACCTCAGGGCTTCCGGGCCGGAGATATCGTCCAGCAGCTCAGGGGCAATGGTGAGATCAGGGGTGAACTGTTCGGGGTGGTCGCTCATGCCCCCACACTAACCACGCGCTCGAAACAGCGAAAAGCCCCTGCCTGGCAGCTTGGGCTGCCAGGCAGGGGGATAGTTTGGACTGCCAGGCAGGGGGTAGGAGGACGGGGGCTTTGAAGCCCTATTACATCTTGAAGGCTGGCTTAATAGTCTTCTCCCAAGAGTTCTCCAGATCCTTGCGCCAGTCCGGCCAGGAGTGGGTGCCCACGTTGCGGAACTCGTAGTGTGCCGGAATATTGAGCTTTGTCAGCTTGGCACGCAGGTCATGGTTGCAGGAGTTGATCGCGGCTTCAATGACACCACCTTCAACCTGCAGGGTCATAGCGGCAGCGGAAGCCTCAGCCTGGGTAGCGCCCTTGCCCATAAGGGTGCCCATCATGTCGTTTTCGGAGGCAAGCCCCGTAGCAGTGGAGACATACAGTGCGGTGCCGCGCAGCTTATCCGCATTGACCAGTGCATCATTCCAGCGGTTGTACTCGCCGCCCATCGGCCCCCACATCTGCTCCGGGGTGACGTTCTGATAATTCGCACCAGCAGCGCCTGCGCCACGGTTGACGGTCAGGCGAGCAAAGTTGTACGGAGCCATGGTGGACGTTGCGGCACAGCCAGAGAAGGAAGCCGCAGCGTCATAGAAGCCCGGGATCTTGGTGGGCAGCACCAATGCGGAGGTGCCGGACATGGAGAAACCAACGATTGCGCGACGGCTGTCCGCACCCAATTTCTTCTCAATCGGGCCCGGCAGCTCCTTGGTCAGGAACGTTTCCCACTTCTGTGGGCCACGGAAGTACTGCGCCTTTGGGGTATTCAACCAGTCGGTGTAGTAGGAAAACGCGCCCTCCATCGGGATGACCACGTTCACGCCCTTATCAGCAAAGAACTTTTGGGTGTTTGCATAGGTCAGCCAATCATTGTTCTGCTCTGCGCCACCGGCACCGTTGAGCAGGTAGATCGTCGGGGCGTTCTGCACCGCCTGGCCATCCTTATTGCGTGCCGGGATAACTGCAACTGGGATGTCGCGTCCCATGGACGGGGAGGTGACCCAGTAGGCCTGCACCTTTTTACCATCAACTTCGGCAACCCACTCGGCTGTCTTGCCGGTGGAGATGGCCTTGGGGGCCTCGTTGGCATCCCAGTTCTTCACGGTGCCTAGTGCGGCGTCGCCAGCTGCTTGCTCGGCGGTGACGGATGCGGCATTCGCTGGGGTGGTAACTGTGGCGCCACATGCGATTGCGGATGCTGCCGCGATAGCGAGGGCGGAGCGGAAAAGCTTCATGGTGTTCCTTTGCTGCTTCGGGTTCACCCACTCTATTCGCTTCGGTGGCGGCGGGTGTTACCGAGAGATAATTTAAGATCGCACTTGACTTTAACTGTGCAACCCCTGACCGACAAGCGATAAAAACCATTAATGTGGCTCAAGTGAATCATGTTATTGTGAAAACCGACTGTAACGACACCATGGCCCTTCACGAATAATGGCGTGAAGGTTTATTAAAAGCTCGTCCCACTGAGCGTCGAAAAACCCCACTACTCAAGGAAAAGGACAATAACAATGCACCTGAACCCCATCGAGCAGATCCAGCTTACAATCAACGAGTTCCTGGGTGGCCTGGCCCACGGAGCGTCCTCGATGTCCTCAGGCATCGCCCTGGCACTGGGCATGTTCTAAAACACGCGCTCTGCAGAAAACTGCAGATGAAAAACGGCCTTCCCCGCAGTTGCAATGAGACCGCGAGGAAGGCCGATTTTTCTGCTTAGCTCGGAGCTGCTAGCTGGATTTATCAGCATCCCAGGACGAAGAGTCTGGCAGGCTTTCTCGGTCCGCCACGAAGTTGCTGCCCAGCAGGGCGGGCCCGATCACGGTTTCCCAAGAGCGATGCATGTCGTCCCGCCACACGGGCCACGAGTGGGTACCAGTGTTCTTGAACTCAAAATGGGCCGGAATGTTCAGGCTGTTTAATTTTGCGCGCAGATCATGAGTGCATGCGTTGGTTGCTGCCTCGATGACGCCACCTTCGATGGTGGTGGTCATCGAACCGTTAATGGCATCCAAAGGGCTTTGTTTGCGCGCATTGCGGCGGTAGCTGTACATATCCTCTTCTGCGGCTAAACCGGACGCGTTGGAGATGTACAGTGCAGAACCTTTGAGCTTCTCCGCGTTCACCAGGGCGTCGTTGTAGCGGTTGTAGGGGCTGCCCATCGGACCCCAGATGTCGGCCGGGGTGATGGAACCGTAGTTTGGGTTTGTGGCGGCCCGGTTCACAGTCAGTGAAGCAAACGCCCAGGGCAATGAAGTGGACGTAGCGGCGCAGCCAGAGAAAGAACCAACGGCGTGGTATTCACCCGGGTAGTGTTCTGCCAGGAGGAGCGAAGATGTGGCGGACATAGACATGCCAATAACGCCACGTTTAGTGGTGTCGGCGTCCAAGTAGGTCTCCACCGGCTCGCGCAGTTCGCGGCCCAAGAAAGTGGTCCACCTCTGTGCGCCCTTGAAGTAGTCGGACTTAGTGGCCAACTGATCACCATCAGCGAGCCAGTCCACGTAATAGGAGAAGGCGCCCTCCATGGGGATCACCACGTTGACACCTTTGCCGGGGAAGTAGGTATGGGCCTTGCCGGCGTTAATCCAGTCAGCGTTCTGTTCAGCGCCACCGGCACCATTGAGCATGTACAACGTCGGCGCGTTAGGGATGCGTGTCTTCTTATCCGGACCAGTGGCCGGGATGATGGCTACTGGAATCCAACGGTTCATGGATTCGGACCAGACTTCCCAGGCTTCCACCTGGGAGTCTTTCCCTGTTGTGGTGGCAAACCACGCTTGCGCCCCACCACCTGCCGTGTGCGGCGGAGCGGTCAGCTTACGCAGCTGCCCTGCCACTGGGGATTTCGCAGCGTGGTCAGGCTGGTTTTGGGCCGCCTGGATAATGTCGGCGGGAATGTCAGCCTCAGGGACATCCACTTCGGGAACAATCTCGGCGGGCAGATCGACAGGATCTATTGCCGGGGCAGGATCATCCTGCTCGGTCGCGGCCTCGGATTCACTGCCGGTATCGGGGGTGGTAGGGGTGACCTCAGTGACGTCGCCAAGCGGTGCGAACACTGGCGTTGAATCGGCGGCCGCGAATGAGCCTGCAATGAGTGCGCCTGCGGTGGCGGTAACCAGCATGGGGCGAGACAGCTTCATGGGGGTCCTTCTTGGATGGCGGGACAACTTTGTACATCATGCCAAACCGCTGAAGGAGTTGTGAATATGAGGCAAAGACCCCTATTTGGGCGCGATAAAACGGTACAGGGAAACCTGTCCGAGCGTTTAGGCGCAAGCGCACGTATCCTAGTGGGCGTGACTAATGAACATTATGACGTTGTAGTACTCGGCGCGGGCCCTGGTGGCTACGTCGCCGCTATCCGTGCGGCTCAACTGGGCAAGAAGGTTGCGGTCGTAGAGAAGCAGTATTGGGGTGGCGTTTGCTTGAATGTCGGCTGCATCCCATCCAAGTCCCTCATTAAAAACGCTGAGGTCGCGCACATCTTCAACCATGAGGCTAAGACCTTTGGCATTAAGGGTGAGGTGTCCTTTGACTATGAGGACGCGCACAAGCGTTCCCGCCAGGTCTCGGAGAAGATCGTGGGCGGCGTCCACTACCTGATGAAGAAGAACAAGATCACGGAGATCCATGGTCTGGGGTCCTTTAAGGACGCTAAGACGATTGAGATCACTGAGGGCGATGACAAGGGGAAGGAAATCTCCTTTGATAACTGCATCATCGCTACCGGTTCTGTGGTGAAGACCCTGCCGGGCGTTGAGCTGTCTGAGAACGTGGTGTCTTACGAGGAGCAGATCCTCAATCCGAAGGCCCCAGAGAAGATGGTTATTGTCGGTGCCGGCGCGATTGGCATGGAGTTTGCGTACGTGCTGTCCAACTACGGTGTGGACGTCACTGTCGTGGAATTCATGGACCGTGTTCTGCCGAATGAGGAAAAGGACGTTTCCCGCGAGATTGCTAAGGCGTACAAGAAGCTTGGTGTGAAGCTCCTGGCGGGCCACGCAACCACGGCTGTGCGCGATAACGGTGACTCCGTCGAGGTTGATATTCAAAAGAAGGGCTCCGAGGAGACTGAGACCCTGACCGTGGACCGCGTCATGGTTGCTGTTGGCTTCCAGCCACGCACGGAAGGCTACGGCCTGGAAAACACGGGTGTGGAGCTCACCGAGCGCGGTGCGATCGCTGTGGATGAGCGCATGCGCACTAACGTCGAAGGCATTCACGCCATCGGCGATGTGACGGCGAAGCTGCAGCTTGCTCACGTGGCTGAGGCTATGGGCATCGTCGCTGCGGAGACCATCGCGGACGCAGAGACTATGGAGCTCGGCGATTACCAGATGATGCCACGCGCAACATTCTGCAACCCACAGGTCGCATCCATGGGTTACACCGAGGAGCAGGCACGCGAGAAGTTCCCGGACAAGGACATCAAGGTTGCTACTTTCCCGTTCTCCGCGAACGGCAAGGCACTCGGCCTGGCTGAGTCCCAGGGCTTCGGCAAGCTCATCGTTGATGGTGAGTTCGGGGAGATCCTCGGCTGCCACCTCGTTGGAGCCAATGTTTCGGAGCTCCTCCCGGAGATTAACCTCGCTCAGCGCTTCGACCTTACCGCGGGCGAAATTGCACGTAACGTGCACATTCACCCGACATTGTCTGAGGTGCTTAAGGAGATTGCGCACGGCGTCGAAGGTCACATGATCAACCTCTAAGCACTTGCTTATCGACGATTGGTAGGCCCCAAACTCCACCATCCCAGGTAGAGTTTGGGGATTTTTCAGCACCCATTCAGCTAAACGGTCTAATGGACGGTAAGGTTAGCAATGTTCTTTACCGTACGAACCGAGCAAGAAGGGTCAAAGCGTGTCTACGAATAACCCCAACGGTGGCCCCACCTCAGGCCCGAATGATCCGAAGGATCCAGTGGATCCCAAGGACCCGAAGAATGGCAATGACCCTCAAACCGGATCGTCCGGCACGAGCGAGTACACGCCTTCGAAGTATTCCAGCGGTGCGGGTGGCACCAGCAGCACTGATAGTACCGACGGTGCCAGCAAGCCTGGTAACTCAAGCGGTACTTCTGGATACTCAAGCTCCCCGTATGTCCACACGCCGTCTTCGTCGGACTCGACCCCCACGACGTCCCTCGGCGAGACCAAGCAGTCCGGCAAGTTGGATTCGGCTGGAATGTCGGGCCAGCCCGATAAGCCAGCCTCATCCGCACAGCAGGGTCAGGCAGCATATCCGGGACAGCCTGGTCAGTCAACGCATTCGGGTCAGTTCGGTCCGACTACTGGTTCCCCTTTCGGTGGGCAGCAAAATGGCCGGCCACAACCCGGCGGACCGCAGTCAGGTTCCACCTACGGTGCTTCCAGCTCCGGTGCGCAGGGTGCTCAGAACCGACCCACCATACCGGGTGGCGTGAACGAAACCCGCGAGTTCGGTGCGCCACAATCGGCGTATGCACAAGGAGGTCAGCGGCCAGGCTTCCAGGGCGGACCTCAGGGTGGACCACAAGCTGGTCCGCAGGGCTTCCCACAAGGTGGTCCGGCGGGCCCCGGCCCCCAGGGCGGTTACGGCTCGCAGTACGCGGGTAGCCCATACGGTGCGCCGGGGCAGCCTGGGCAGCCTGGGCAGCACGGCCTCTACGGCGGCGCTGGTTACCAGAACCCG
>NZ_VXKH01000032.1 GCF_008693065.1 Corynebacterium tuscaniense
TAACTGTCAGGTCCACCACATCAAAGCATGGTCGAGGGGTGGGCATACGAACATGAATAACCTGGCGATGCTGTGTCGCTATCACAACCGCACCAATGATGATGACCCCGCACATGCCCACCGGGGCCGGGTGGAAAACATTCGGGGTGCCCCCATGTGGAGATCACCCCGGGGACACCTCGTGGCCAACACCACCCACCCCTACGGAGCCATGACACTCCTCTACGGAAGATAAGCGAGACACCTCACACCTCATGCTGAAAGCCAGCAACAGCTGGTCTTTCGCCATGCCTAAAAACAGGCCGTGAGGTCCTGGTCTCGGCATCAGTGGGATTGTCTAACGCGATCAGGCAGCGGGGGCAGGTCTAAGCTTGCGGGGCATGAACTGTTGACGTTCTTTCAGGTCAGCCATTGGAAACAAGCCAATCTCGAATGTGTTTGACCTTTACCCCTAAAGTTGCGCCGTAGGGGCAAGTATCTTTCCAGAAGGTGCTTTTAGCGTCCCCTAGTTTTCGTTGAGAGCGAATTCCTGTGTCACTTCCTGGCGGCGCCAGTGTTCCACGAAGAAGGAGAGGAAAGGAACCACACCCGCCAGGGCCGTGACCAACCAGGTTTTGGTGGACCAGCGGGCCTTCATTCCCAAGTTCAGAGTGGCCAGGAGGAACAACGCGTACACCCAGCCGTGGGCGATAGCCACCCAGTTCAGGCTAGAAACGTCCATGTGGAGGATGTACTCCATGATCATGCGTGCGCACAGCAGGAGCAGCATGACACCGGTGACCCACGCCGCAATGGCAAACAGTGTCAACGCGGTTTTCACACGACGCTTGCGTTCGGGGTGAATGCGCGGGACCGAAGCGTCTGGGTTGGCAGGGGTCGTCGGGGGAGTGCTCATCGTTCCATGTCCTTTACTGTTGTTCACTGCGTCTCAGGGGTTCTTAGGGGTTCGTGGAAGACGTCTTAGAAGGAGTCTTCGGTGTGGCGGCGCCGGCGGGGGGTGTTTAGCTCATTGAACTCCTCTACATTCAATTCGCTCCGGTGCGGGAGGAAGTCTTCGCTGATCTCTGTCATAGCTGGCGCGGCGTCCGGATCGCCGAACGCGGCAGCATCCGCCTCATAGAGCGCATCCATGGTCTTACCGGCGTTCTCGGCATCGATTTTCTCGTTCTCCATCTTCATCCCGGCGCGGTAGATGTAGACGAGGAACAGGCCAAACATTGGCCATTGCAGCGCGTAGCCTAAGTTTTGTAGTGATCCGGTGCCGGAGGTGTAGCGCGACCACTGCCAACTGGCCAACAAGATGCTCACCGCCACAGCCACAACAAGTAGGATCACGTGCCATGCGCGCACCCGCAAACGCTTGCGTTGGGGAGGTTGCTCAGTCGGGTTGTCCTGATTGTCTTGGTCGCTCACAACCCAAACTCTATCAATCAAACTGTTGAGGCCCCAAGGTCCGGAGATGGGGCAAGGGGGTTTGTGCGCCCGGTGAGACTTGAACTCACACGCCTTACGGCACTGGAACCTAAATCCAGCGCGTCTGCCAATTCCGCCACGGGCGCGCGTCCGCGCTGTAATGCACTGTATCTATCGGCCTTGGCGCGGAGCGGTTCACAGTGTACAGGGCGCCGCCCTGTGAGAAAAACGGGTGTGGGGTGTCGGCTGTTTAGCTCAGGTCGAGGTCACGCAGGAGGCGTCCTACGTGGCCGGTGGCCTTAACGTTGTATTGGGCGGATTCAATCGTGCCGTCCGCGCCGACGAGGAAGGTTGACCGGATGACGCCCTGGACGATTTTGCCGTAGTTCTTCTTTTCGCCGAAGGCACCGTAAGCCGTCATGACTTCCTTGGACTCGTCGGAGAGTAGCTCGATGGTCAGGTCATGGTCAGCGCGGAACTTCGCCAGTTTCTCCGGAGTGTCTGGGCTGATGCCCACTACTGCCACGGAGGCGTCTTCAAACTCTGAGAGGTTTTCGGAGAAGTCGCATGCCTCTCGGGTGCAGCCTGGGGTGTTAGCGCGCGGGTAGAAGTACACGATGACGCGCTTACCTGCGTAGTCAGACAGGGAGACGTTTTCTCCCTTGTCGTTGGGGAGGGTGAAGGCGGGGGCGGCGTCACCGATGTTCAAACGATTCTGTTCAGTCATATTCGCCACTGTACTGGTGCTGTACTTGCCTGAACTGATACTGCGTCACGATTCTTCGGTACAGTACTGTGGGAACGAGATAGAAGAACAAACCTTTAGGGGAGTTGGAAGTGGCACGCGATATTAACGATATTCAGCGCGAGATTGAGCGCACCCGCGTTAACCTGGCCAGCACGATCGATGAGATCGCTGACCGCACCCGTCCGGAGAACTTGGCTAACAATGCTAAGGCGCAGGTGAGTGGCAAGCTGAAGGACGACAAGGTTCAGAAGGTGCTCGCTGGTGTTGCCGTTGCTGTTGTGTTGCTTGTTGCCTTGAAGTCTTCGAGCAACCGCAAGAAGAAGAAGGACCTCAAGGAGCTGCAGCGTCTGCTCGCTGAGCGCAACTAGAGCTCAAGAGATATATGCGCGCCCCGGGTTTGAGGGGCGCGCTGTTGTTTTAGGCAACGGTTGCGCCGGATTCGCGCAACTCATCCAAGGCTGCACGGCCTCGCTCTTCACTCACGGGGGAGCAATATTTGCTGAGCACGCGGACGTCGAAACCTTCGCTCAGCCCATCAAGTGCGGTTGCGCGTACGCAGTGATCTGTTGCGATGCCCACGATGTCGATGTGTGTCACGTCGCGTTCATTGAGCCATTGCGCAAGAAGCACATCATCGCTTGCCGACGCCCCCTCGAACCCGCTATACGCCGCCTCATACCGCCCTTTACGGAAGTACTCTTCGATGAGGGCTGCGGCTGATTCCTTCGCAAGCGGGGCGCGCATGGCAGCGCCTTCTGAATCCGCAACGCAGTGAACGGGCCACGTGTCCACGAAATCGGGGGTGTCAGAAAAGTGCGTGCCCGGATCGATGTGCCAATCCTGAGTGGCCACAATGTGGTCATAATCCTTGGCCTTGGTGGCTAGGAGCTGGGCAATGTTTTCTGCCACTACGTCCCCACGATCGGTGGCGAGAGAACCGCCGGGGCAGAAATCATTCTGAACATCAACAATGACAAGAGCCTTAGTCATACCCAGTAACCCTACTCACACCGTGTGCTTCTCAGCGTCTTGTGGGCTGGAGGGGTCCACCGGGGGCGCTGCGGACGCCACTGTGCCAGAAGATCCAACAGCTCATCAGGATCATCCGCCACAACGAGGCTGTCGCGGTCCTCTTGGCGGACAAAACCATGGCTCACCATGTGATCAACCATCTGAATCAACGGCTGCCAAAACTCAGCCCCTAACAGGCCAATAGGTTTGGTGTGGAGGCCGAGTTGTTGGTTGGTCCATTCGTCGAAAAGCTCATCGAGCGTGCCAGTACCCCCAGGGAGCGCAACGAAAGCATCACACCGCTGACCCATGAGGGCCTTGCGTTGCGCGAGAGTATCCACGAACACGAGCTCGGTGAGACCCGTATGCGCAATTTCATGCGCAGCAAGATGCTCCGGGATGATACCCACCGTCGCGCCACCTGCCTCAATCGCACCCTGGGCGACAGCCCCCATCAAACCCAACCGGCTACCGCCATACACAAGCGTGATGCCACGCCGCGCAAGCGTCACCCCAAAATCCCTGGCCAGAGTGTTCATCCCGGGCACAGTTGCCTCCCGTGCTCCTGCAAAAACAGTCACGGCATGGATGGGGGTAGACGTCTTTTTTGGGGTGGTGCTCATACCGCTTAACCCTAGTCTGGCCGGCAGAAATACGGATACGAAAGACGAGGCCAAGCACCGGGGGTGCTATGACCTCGTCGTCTGTGCGCCATCAGGGACTCGAACCCCGAACCCACTGATTAAGAGTCAGTTGCTCTGCCAGTTGAGCTAATGGCGCTTTGCCTTGAAAGGCAACGAAAGAAAAATATAGCACCACACATCCGATAGGTGAAATCGCCTGGTTGGAGGGGTGTTATGGGGGTTGGGAAACAATCCGATAACGACTTAGTGGATGTGGAGGTTTCGAGTAGGACAATCCTGAGATTGGCATTAAGGTTACGGGCAGAATAGTCGCTCATTCGCCCTGTTGATCATGCAGTCTCTTTGAGGGGAAACATGTAACTAACCAGGCAATATATGCGATTGATAAAGGTGAAGTCCGATAGCAGTATCGGGGCGCGGCAGAAAGTTAATTGGTTGGAACATGTCCTGTAAGCCGGTGTGGTTGGTGTCGAACATCCGTCGTGTTGTTGCCACGAGTGTGGCAGCAGTGCTCGTGGGTACTGCGTTAGTGGGTTGCGCCCTGGACCGTAGTGACGCGGCTACCGAGGTTGAAGAGGGGGCTGTCAAAGACACCCCGGCTACCATCTCCGTGAAAGATGGCGCGACTGAAGTGGAGCCCGGGATCCCGGTGACGGTGAAGACACCAGCGGGCCTGCGCAGCATCACCATCACGAATGAGTCCGGCAAGGAAGTGGAAGCTTCCTACAATGGTGACCACACCGAGTGGACGACGGCAGAGCCACTGGGCTACGGCAGGACCTACACGGTGAAAGCTATGACGAAGCAGGGAACAGCGACGATTGCTAGTTTCACCACGGTCACCCCGAATCTGCAGATGGCTGGCTCTGTCAGCCCGGTTGAAGGATCTGAAGTTGGTGTAGCCCAAGCCGTGGTCTTCTACTTCGATGTGTCACCGCAGGACCGTCAGGCAGTGCAAGACGCAATCACGATTGAGACATCCAATAAAACAGTGGGTGGCTTCTACTGGCTTGAGGCGAACAAACTCATCTGGCGTCCCAAGGAGTACTGGAAGCCGGGCACGAAGGTCACTGTGAAAGCCGACCTGTACGGCAAAGACTTTGGCAATGGCATCTACGGCCAGCAGGACGCGGAAACGAGTTTCACCATTGGTGATGCGGTCCTCACGGAGGTGGATAACAGCACCAAGACCCTGACGGTGTACCGCAACGGAGAAAAGATCAAATCTTTCAGCGTCGCACTGGGCCGCGACGGCAGCTATGACACCCCGAATGGCACCTACGTGGTGGGGGATCGCCATGACAGCCTGGTGATGGATTCACGCTCCTACGGTTTGAGCCTGGAATCTGGTGGCTACGTCACACCCGTGAACTACGCCACCCAGCTGTCCTGGTCCGGCATCTACGTTCACTCCGCCCCATGGGCAACGTGGGCGCTGGGACAGACCAACGTGTCCCACGGCTGTATCAACGCCACGCCGACAGACGCTAAGTGGTACATGGATACCGTCAAACGCGGAGACCCAGTGAAGATTGTGAACACCAAGGGCAGCACACTGTCGGGCACGGATGGTCTGGGCTACTGGAATATTGACTGGGAGACGATCAAGGCCGGCAACGCCGACACGTCTTCCTAGTTTTCGGCCCGCTCGGGGCATGAGTAAGGCCCTGCGCCGATCCCAATCGCGGGATGGCGCAGGGCCTTGACATTCGGGGTGGCTGACGGGGCTCGAACCCGCGACACCCAGGATCACAACCTGGTGCTCTACCAGCTGAACTACAGCCACCATCGCTGTTTGCGCAGCGGAAACTTACTCTAGTTCACTTAGTCTGAATTACAAAAACTGCTGGTAGCGCCCCATGGCTTCCTGGGCGCATGTTGCTGCTTTGTCGGTGTCGGGGCCGGGCGTGTTAGTGAAAACGGAGCGGCGGTAGTAGTCGAGTTCGCGGACGGATTCCACGATGTCGGCGAGCGCACGGTGGGACAAGTTTTTGTCGGGCTGGTTGTAGTACGTGTCGGGGAACCAGCGGCGGGTGAGCTCCTTGATGGTGGACACGTCGATCATGCGGTAGTGCAGGCGTTCGTCCAGGCGCGGCATGTATGCACGGATGAAGGAGCGGTCCGTGGCAATGGAGTTGCCGGCAAGTGGTGGGCGGATTCCAGCGCAATGCTTCTCGACGAGCTCCAGAACCGCCGCTTCCGCCTCCTCCACCGTGATCGTGGAAGCCTTGATGTGTTCGGTGAGGCCCGAGGTTTCGTGCATGTTGGTGACAAAGTCATCCATTTTTGCGAGCTCCTCATCGCTGGCGTGGACAACGAGGTCAATGCCCTCATCGAGGATGTTGAGGTCCGCATCCGTGACCAGGGCTGCAACTTCCACGATCACGTGGCGTTGCGGTTCTAGTCCGGTCATTTCAAGGTCGATCCAAACAATGCGGTTATCTTTAGCAGCGAGTGCTTCATTCATGGGCACAACGCTATCCCATTTTTGCGTAGAACCAGCCCATGACGGGGGCAAGCACGCCACGCGGGGCGAAGGACGAGATGAAGTCCATGGCTTTGGACAGTGGGCCTGGGGTGATCCGGCGGCGGTTCTTCATCATTGCGGTGATGGTTTCGGCGGAGCAGGACTCATAGGTGGTCCAGAGGAAATCGGGGACGACCTTGTCCACGATGGACTGTTCCGCTTCCGGTACCACGGCATCGCGCACTGGACCGGGCGCAAGCAAGGTGCAGTGCACACCGGTTTTCTTCAGCTCGTAGTGCAGTGCCTCAGTGAATGCGTTGACGCCAGCTTTGGTGAATACGTAGGTGGCGTTGTTCGGAATGGGCACGTTGCCAGCAGCGGAACCGACGTTGCACAGGGCGCCCTCACCGCGGGGAACCATCTGGTCCAGCACTGCTTTGGTGATGCGGAAGACGGCTGTGGCGTTGAGGTTGAACTGGTTCGTCTCATAGTCCCAGTCCTGCTCCATGAAGGGGCCGAAGGAGGCGATGCCGGCGGAGTTGACGCAGATGGAGACCCGGTAGGCGTCGATAAGCTGAAGGAGCTTGTCCACGTCTTCGGTGACGGAGAGATCATGCGCGGCAACGATGACTTCCACGCCGTGTGCCTGCTCGAGCTCGGCGGCGAGTGCTTCGAGCACGTCCTTTCGCCTTGCGACGACGATCAGGTTATACCCAGCTTTGGCAAAATCACGCGCCATCGCCTCGCCGATGCCTTGGCTGGCGCCGGTGATGAGGGCGTAGGAGTCGTGGGACGGTGAAGGAAAACTCATGCCTGCGAGCCTACTTCACCGAGAAGACATCCCCCGGCTGACAGTCAAGAGCCTGGCAGATCGCGGCGAGGGTGCTAAAGCGGACGGCCTTCGCGCGGTTGTTTTTCAGGACGGAGAGGTTGACGGGTGTGATGCCCACCAGTTCGGCAAGTGCCGCGCCGGTGATGCCGCGCGCAGCCATGAGCTCGTCGAGGTGGCACACCACCCGTGGTTCATTGGTGGGGTTAGACAAGTCCATCAACATCCTCTTCGAGTTTCGCGCCACGGCGCAGGATCCTGGCCAGTGCGCTGAGAACGAAGATGAGGAGCAGGGCCGGGGCGAGCTCAGAAAGTGGGGTGCCGGTTCCCGGGTCGCCCCACCAGTCAACGCCGAGCTGAGCTGCGGCCCAGTTATTGGCCATGCCTTCCAAGCCCAATCGGGCAACGAAGAAGACAGCGATGCTGATCCCTGCCGCGTTGAGACGCCGCGCGTTCTTTTCGGTAAATACCTGCTCTTTTGCCATGTCGGTGAAGCTGTTTGTCACGAGGAACACGGCGCAGAGAAGTGAGAAGAATTTGAGACCAAGGGCAACAGCGAACATGGTCTGTGGGCCTGAGGGGAGATCGACGAAGTGCAACCCGCCCTCGATGGCGGGGGAGAGGCGACTGGAAATCGTCCCATCCGTTGCCAGCGCGATGATTTCTGGTAGCAACCACACGAGCGCGATGGCGACGGCAACAGCGTCAAACCGAGAGATATCTGTGCGGTCGCGGCCCTTCGGTGGACGGGCTTCGGGGGTCGAGCTGGAGGCGTTCATGACGGTGACCTTTCTTATCGAAGTTCGATACTGTCGTTAATCGATAATATCGTTAATCGATATGACGTCAAGGGGGTGGGCAGAAAAAATCCGCCCACGGGTGGGGCGGATGGTGTGAAATATGGGTGAAAACACTGCCTGACCAGCAGAAAAATTTGCGCCCCCAGCAGGATTCGAACCCGCGACCAGCCGGGTAGAAACCGGATGCTCTAATCCACTGAGCTATGGAGGCTTGGTGTTTATCATCGTAACGCACGCTGGGGGAGGGGTTGGTGGGTGGTAGGGGGAGTCGCTCATAAGCAATTGCAACTTGTACGCTTTAACGCATGTCCTTGAGTGTTTCAGCGCGCGTGGCTTGGCCGATCTACCTGGTGTTGGTGCTTATCAGTGCGTTGGTGGCGGGAACCCTGTCTTTTGTGTTTCTCGGTGATTCGCTGGCAGCGTTGGGCATTCCGGATCCGGGGCCGTTGACCACGGTGGGCTTGCCGATGATGCGCGCGGCGGCATGGGTCTTGGCGGCGTTGGCAACGGGTTCCTTTATGTTTTCTGCTTTCCTCATTCCGCCTGATCAGAAGGATTTGCACGGCGCGAGCCTCACGGTGGACGGGCACATCGCGGGTCGCA
This sequence comes from Corynebacterium tuscaniense, assembly GCF_008693065.1. GTDB lineage: Bacteria > Actinomycetota > Actinomycetes > Mycobacteriales > Mycobacteriaceae > Corynebacterium > Corynebacterium tuscaniense. Next base: position 8,516 of record NZ_VXKH01000032.1, read on the forward strand.
CGGGTGCGTGGGCGAGTGCTGGCGTGGCGCTCATTGGGTTGTTCATGATTCCGCTGGTGCTTTCGGATGTTTCCGGTACACCGCTTACTGACGTGCTGTTTAGTCCTGAAATGTGGGCAATGGCTCTGGACCGCGTGGCGGATGCGAAGATTTGGCTGCTCGTCGCGCTTTTTGCTGCGGCAGTGGCAGTGTACGGCTTGCTGGCTGGCAGCTGGTCATCGCAGGTAGCGCTATTGCTCGGCAGCCTGGCCACCATCATGCCGTTAGGTATGTCCGGTCACTCCGCGGCGGGCGGTAACCATGATTACGGCACAAACTCCTTCCTCTGGCACCTCGTGTTCATGCTCGTGTGGGTGGGTGGCTTGCTCGCGCTCATTGCGCATGGTCGCAGGCTCGGGCCACACATGCCGCAAGCTGTTGCGCGGTATTCGCGCATCGCGCTGTTCGCCTTCTTTGCGGTGGCCATTTCGGGTGTGATCAATGCGCTTATCAGAGTGCGTATCGACGATCTTTTGGCCACCGCCTACGGTGCCACCGTCCTAGCTAAAGCTGTTGGCTTGGTGGTGTTGGGGCTACTTGGTTTCGCACACCGCGAACTGACTATCCCGCACTTGCAGGAACGGCCTGAGCTTTTCCGTCGTATAGCGCTGGTGGAGGCAGTGGTCATGGCCGCTGTCACCGGCGTGGCTGTATCGATGGGTCGCACCCCGCCACCTACTCCGGTGGTGACGGACTTGACCCAGATGCAGGTGAAGATGGGCTACAACCTCTACGAGGCACCGACGTTTACCAACGTGTGGACGATCTGGCGCCCAGAGGTGCTGTTCTCCGTCATCGCAATTCTGCTGGCCGTGTATTACCTGCACTTGTTGCGCCGTGTGAGCGGGTGGGAAAGATCCCGCACGGCGTGGTGGCTCGCGGGCTGCGCGATGATCGCAGTGACCATGTCTTCCGGCCTGGGCATGTACATGCCGGCTGCGTTTTCTGTCCACATGGTCGTGCACATGATTTTGTCCATGGGCGCGCCCGTCTTCTTGGCGCTGGGTGCACCGTTGACCCTGATCAAACGTGCCTACCCGGAGGATGAATTCGGGCCACACGCATGGGTCAAGGCTTTTGAGGAATCTCAGCTTGTCCGCGTGCTCACCTTCCCGCCGGTGTCCACGGTGCAGTTCCTTGTTGTCTTCTACGTGCTGTACGTCTACCCGGCCTTCTATCAGGTGGCGGTGTCTGAACATGCCGGACATGTGCTCATGAACGCCGCATTTCTGGTGTCCGGTTATTTCTACTTCTGGGAACTCATCGGCCCAGACCGCATTCCAAACAGGAAGCCAACGCCAGTTCGTTTTGCTTGGTTTGTCTTCTCTATGCCCGTCCACCTTTTCATGGGCGTGTACCTCATGCAGTTGAATTTGGTTTTGGGGGAAACTTTTTACGAAAATCTTGCTCTTCCATGGAACCCTGACTTTTTGCGCGACCAAAAAGTCGGCGCCGGCATCGGCTGGGCCGCCGGAAGTTTCCCCATGGCGGTGGTGTTCCTCTACCTCGCCGTCGGCTGGTTGCGTGAGGATCGTGCTGAGGCGAAGGCCCGTGACCTGCGCGAAGAGGAAAACGATGATGAGGAGTGGCGCGCTTACAACGAGCTGCTAGCGCAGTACTCGCAGGGGCACGGGGGTCGGCCACGCCAGTAGTTGGTGTGGCATTTCGGGCGCTTTGCTCTCGTGTAAATCGGGCGCCTAGTAGGGGTCAGCCTGTGGAATCTTTTTTGGGTTATCCACAGGTTTTTTGGGCTGAATTCGCGCGATTTGCGTTGTTGAGGAAGCGTTGGTGGTGCCCCTCTTCCCGGATGCGGGAGCGGGGCGAAAAGTACACGCAACACCACAACAACATTTCTGAAAGGACACTGTAATGACGTATCTACCCATCACACTGTCGGGCAACCTCATTGAAGATCCGGTGAGCATGGTTTTTAACACCGGTTCCTTCCTCACCCGTCTGCGCCTCGCCTCCAGCCGTCGTGTGCGCACGGACAGCGTGGATACCAGTGGCAACAACATGTGGGCGGACACCGACATCCTCTACATCGATGTTGAGTGCTGGGGGCAGCTAGCCGTGAACACAAACGCTTCTTTGCGGAAGGGCATGCCTATCATCGTCTCGGGCCGTCTCGTTTCCGAAAAGTGGACGGACAAAGAGAACGTGACCCGCTACAAGCACATCATCAAAGCCAACCAAATCGCTCTGGAGTTGAGCCGCCACCAAGTAGCTTCCCGTAGCACCGCGTCTCAGGAGCACACACCGGATGGCATCGACAAGGTGAAACTCCTCACCGCAGAGGAGTTCGGTAGAAAGCACGGCGTGACCGTGACACAGAATTCCAAGGAGGCAGAGGGTGTCCAGGAGGACTCCGGGGAAAGCCAGCCAGAACAGGCTGGGCAGTCTGTTCAGCCGTCCGGTAACCAGGCACGTGACGGCGTGATCAGCGGGCGACAGGGCTTGAATCAGGAAAGGCCGCGGCCGGCGAGGGCCGGGTGATGGCGCACCGCCGCCGGGTGACAAGCGGGGTGGTACCGAGGTGAGACGGGGCCGCCCAGCTTGTCACCGGGGTGATGTACCCTTTGAGGTGGTTTTTAAACTTCCACCACAACGCATGAAACGCGAGAGAAGGGGACGCTAGTGGCTGAGTTCATCTACACGATGAAAAACGTTCGCAGGGCCGTCGGTGAAAAAGTCATTCTGGACAATGTCACCATGGCCTTTTACCCCGGCGCCAAGATTGGTGTCGTTGGCCCGAACGGTGCAGGTAAGTCCTCCTTACTGAAGATCATGGCTGGCATTGATCAGCCGAATAACGGTGAGGCTTTCCTGGACCCCGGTGCCACTGTGGGCATCCTGCTGCAGGAGCCGCCGCTGAATGAGGAAAAGACGGTTCGGGAGAACGTCGAAGAGGGCTTGGGAGAGATCTTTGAAAAGAAGCAGCGCTTCGAGGAGATCGCTGCTGAGATGGCAACCAACTACTCCGATGAGCTCATGGAGGAAATGGGCAAACTGCAGGAGGAGCTGGATGCTGCGGACGCATGGGAGGTGGACTCCAAGATTGAGCAGGCGATGGAGGCACTGCGCTGCCCGCCGTCTGATGCGCCGGTGACTAACCTTTCCGGTGGTGAGCGCCGCCGCGTTGCCCTGGCCAAGCTGCTGCTGTCCGAGCCGGACTTGTTGCTACTTGACGAGCCGACGAACCACCTCGACGCCGAGAGCGTCCTGTGGCTGGAGAAGCACCTGCAGTCTTACCCGGGTGCGGTGTTGGCGATTACGCACGACCGCTACTTCCTGGACAACGTCGCTGAGTGGATCTGTGAGGTTGATCGCGGCAAGCTCTACCCGTACGAAGGTAACTACTCCACCTACCTGGAGAAGAAAGCTGAGCGCCTTGAGGTTGCTGGTAAGAAGGACCAGAAGCTGCAGAAGCGTCTGAAGAGCGAGCTCGAGTGGGTGCGTTCTTCGCCGAAGGCACGTCAGGCGAAAAACAAGGCTCGTCTGGAGCGTTACGAGGAGATGGCAGCCGAGGCGGAGCAGTACAAGAAGCTCGACTTTGAAGAGATTCAGATTCCTACCCCGCCGCGCCTGGGCAACAAGGTCGTCGAGGTGAAGAACCTGAACAAGGGCTTCGATGGTCGCACGCTGATCAAGGACCTCACCTTCACCCTGCCGCGCAACGGCATCGTGGGTGTGATTGGCCCGAACGGTGTGGGTAAGTCCACCCTCTTCAAAACCATTGTTGGTTTTGAAGAGCCGGACTCGGGCACGGTGGAGATCGGCGATACCGTGAAGATCTCCTACGTTGACCAGAACCGCGAGAACATCGACCCGGAGCAGACCGTGTGGGAGGTTGTCTCCGACGGGCTGGATTACATCCACGTTGGCCAGAACGAAATGCCGTCGCGCGCATACCTGTCTGCCTTCGGTTTCAAGGGTCCAGACCAGCAGAAGCCGTCGAAGGTTCTCTCCGGTGGTGAGCGCAACCGTCTGAACTTGGCGCTGACACTCAAGCAGGGTGGCAACCTGATCCTTCTCGATGAGCCGACGAACGACCTCGATGTGGAAACCCTGGGTTCCCTTGAAAACGCGCTGCAGAAGTTCCCTGGCTGTGCTGTGGTGATTTCGCACGACCGCTGGTTCCTGGACCGCACCTGTACCCACATCCTCGCGTGGGAGGGCAACGTCGAAGAGGGCAAGTGGTTCTGGTTCGAGGGTAACTTCGGTGACTATGAGGCCAACAAGGTTGAACGCCTCGGTGAGGAAGCAGCCAAGCCGTCTCGCGTCACCCACCGTAAGCTCACCCGCTAAAGATCTGTGAAGAAAGGACATTCACTATGAGCAACCTTCTTTCAGATACCCAGGTCATTCCGCTGCGTTGGAACGACTATGACCGGTACGGGCACCTGAACAACTGCAAGTTCGTGGACATCTCGCAGGAAGCGCGTATTGCTTTCATGCAGCAGAATTTCGCGGACCAAGAGCAGGAGTTCGGTGTGTTTGTCCGCCACGTTGAGGTGGACTACCTCCGCCCAGTGATGCCAGACACCAAGCAGGTCACAGTGGATACCACTGTGACGGAGATTGGGAACACTTCTTTCAAAACCACGCAGGATTTGAAGGACCGCCACGGAAATGTGTGCGGTGTGGTCAAGACAGTGCTGGTGGCTGTGGATCTTTCCACTGCAGCGCCGCGTGAGATCACGCAGCAGGAGCGTGGGATTCTCACCTCGGGTACGGGCGAGTAATCATCGAAAAGCTCGCAATCAGCGCGGGAGCATCAGGGCTGAAGGCCCTCACCTCCCGCGCATTGTCGTTGGATGAGGACGCCTCAGTGCGTATCGACGATCGCGGGGACGGCTCCCTCGACATCTTTGTCACCACCCCCTTCGACTGTTTAGCTGCGCGCCGGGTGAGAGGAACGGTGTCCCGAGACAAAGCGGTCGTGGCCCTGAAAGATCTTGATACTGCTCTTGCAGCCGAGCGCACCGAGATCGGTCCTGCCCGTGACTCGCGCTGGCCCGGCGCCCTCCCCCCAGCCGAAGGATTTGTGGAGCGCGACGTTGTCCCCGTCGCTGTTGTGCGTGATCTGGCTGATCAGGGGCGCCGTTTGGCCCGTCAGTTTTCCGGACCACTGGGCCCGCCGCGGTCCTTGCTGAACCAGACGGTGCTGACCGTGGACGCCGACCAAGAAACCGGGGAGAGCACCGTGAACGTGCCTATGCGCATGATTTTCACGTGCACGTCCTTGGGCTTTATCCCCGGTCCTGGTGCCCCTGCGGAACTGCCGCGTCACCTGCGGATTGCCACGGCTGGCAGGTGGGTGCGCATGGACGCACCTTTCGGCAGCGTGTATCACTCCACGGCACTTAACCTGCTGTTCTAGAAGCCGTTTAGCCTTTAACTTTCCCTCTTCTTACCCAATTATTCTTACGCAGCTTTTCGGCGCTAGCCGAAAAGCTGCGTCAGGTGCGGGGACCCGAATGTGCGGGTGGGGTCCATGGTTTCGCGGAGGGTGCAGAATTCGTCGAAACGTGGGTAGACCTGTGCGAAGAATTCCCGGCCGCGGGTGTGCATTTTGCCCCAATGGGGTCGGCCGCCGGCGGCGATGAAGATGGGCTCGATGTGGGGGAAGTAGTCGTGCGGGTTCATCGCGCGGGGGACGTGGAAGGCGATGTACATCGATTCACGCCCGTTAGCGGTGGACAGCGCCACATCATCTGCGGCAGTGGAGCGCAGCTCCAGCGGGAAGGGGATGAGCCATCCGCGCCGGTCGATTTCTCGGCGGATTTCGCGGACCGTTTCCGGGCCATCGGCGAGAGGCACGGCGAATTCGGTTTCGTGGAAGCGCACGCGGCGCGGGGTGGCAAAGACCTCATGAGCACGGGAGCGGTAGGTGTTGGCCGCCATGGCATCGGTGGCAATGCCGTTGAGGAATGCTGTGGTCTTCGGTGCGATGCGCGCAACCGTGAGTGCGGCGGCGAAAGCACCGTTGCCCACCAGGTCATCCTCAATGAATTGGGTGAGGCGCCCGCGCTTCTTCGGCTCACCACCTGGTGCCGGATCGCCCGGGGCCAGTCGAGTGTTGTTTTTGATCATCGCCTTGTCCGTGTGAGGGAACCAGAACGCTTCGAAGTGATCGACGGCACGAGTGCGTTCATCCCAGCTATCCAAGACATCATCCAAGTTGTCGCTGGTCTCGCGTGCCAGAAGGTCAAAGGCGTCAACGCACTGCATTTCCACCTCGACGATGATGCCCAGAGCACCCACGGAGACAGCGATGAGGTGCAGCAGGTCCGGATCGTCGTCGATGGAGTAGGTGCGGAGCTCCCCGGTGGCGTCGATAAGCGTGAGGCCTGTCACCGTGCCGGCGAACCCGGTCCACTCGATGCCGGTGCCGTGGGTAGAGGTGGAGATCGCGCCGGCAACGGATTGATTATCAATATCGCCCTGGTTGGCCAGCGCAAGGCCGAAGGGCTGCAGGTACTCCGGGACGCGGTACAGGCGCGTGCCGGCGAGGAAACGGACGCGCTTTTTCTCGCGGTCCACGTTGATGATGCCGGCGAGTTTGTCCAGGCTGATCATCGCCCCCGCGCCAGCAGCCACCGGGGTAAAGGAGTGCCCACCGCCGACTGCGCGCACGCGCTGGCCAGCGGGCAGAGTGCGGATAATGTGCTGCACCTCGGCGATGGTGGCGGGGTAGTAGAAGGCATCCGGGTTGGTGTTTACGGAGCCAGACCAGTTGTTAAAACGCTGTTTGGTGCGCTTTCCCGGTGTCAGTGTCATCGCAGTGTCCACCCTTGTCCGCGGTAGGTATCCCATGTTTCGGTTGAGCCGTCCGGAAAGACGGCGATCATTTCATCGACGTGCTCGGTCATTTCGCCTGCTTTCGCGTGGCGGAACCACACGGTGTCGCCCACACCCAGACTGCTGGCGGCAGGCCCGTGGAGTGGAGTTTGCACCTCACCCGCGCCTTCAGTGGCGGAGTACCGCAACCCGGCTGGATGCACCGGGACGGGCACGCGATCTGTCGCCGGCGGGCCGGAAGCGATCCATCCGCCCGAATTCACCGTTACCCAGCCAGGCGCCGGGATGCGTGAGACCTGGCAGATGAAAAACGCGGCTGGTTTGTGGTTGATGTCGGCGAAGTGGTCAAAGATGACGGGTGTGTAAAACCCGGAGCCAGCCGCGAGCTCCGTCAGCGTCCCCTCGGCCGCGCTGACATCTAGCGACCCAGTACCGCCACCGTTAACGAACTCCAAGTCTGCGTGCTGGCGGGCCGCAACAATGCACTCCGCCCGGCGCGGGCCAAGCTGGTCCATGGAAGTGGTGCGCAGCCATCGCTTCACCGCGCCGGGAATGCCTGGTTCCGCATCCGCGACGGAGGCCACCTGCCCTTCGTAGGCCATGAGCCCTACCAGGGTGAGTTCCTTTCGCGCTGTGATCTCGCGTGCCAGCTCATCCGTTTGTTCCGGCGTGCGGATCGGGGAGCGGCGTGGCCCGATGACCAAGCCAGGCAGGTGCAAAGTGCAGTCCAGGTCAATGGCCACCCGCACGGGGCCCGGGGTGCGGGCGGCCTTTACCGCATCGCTGATGAGATCGAGGTGCTCCACGCAGTCCACCATCACAGTGATGGCGCTGCGCAACTGCTCATCGCCAGCCAGCTCCCTCAGCGCCGCCTTGTTCACGGAAGGGTAGGCGACCACGATGTCATCGAAACCCTCGCGGGCAAGATGAATTGCCTCTGGCACGCTGTAGGACAAAATGCCGTGGAAGCCGGGGTGGGACAGTGCCCGGCGTAGGGCAGCCACGCTGCGGAGGGATTTTGATGCCACCCGGATGGGCAACCCTTTGGCGCGCTGCTGCATCTGGGCGGCGTTGAAATCAAAGGCGGCAACATCCACGGCGGCGCAGGGGGCGGGGGCCCCGCCACCGTCGATAAGCCCAGGCACGACGGCGAGCAAAGTCTGAGACGGGGAAGTCGACGTTGATGGCATGGGGAACATGCTAGTTCCCCAAAACTATCGCGTTGCCGTTTTTGGGGAGGACTTACAGCAGGTTCCGCTTGGTGGGCATGCCCGGGTGTTCGCCCGGCTGGTTGATAGTCATGTAGGCCACGCGCTCCATGTGATTGACCAGCGCGCCGCGCTGCTCCTCGTTGAGCTCTTCCGCCGTGAACTGGTCCAGCGAGCGGTTCATCAGCTCAAGCCAACGTTCCGCCTCCGCCATGCCGATGGGGTACGGGAGGTGGCGGCGACGCAGCATCGGCGCCCCGCGCTGCTCATTGTAGGTGGTTGGACCGCCCCAGTACTGCGCAAGAAACCAGCGCAGGCGATCCTCGGCGCCGTCCCAGTCATCCTCCGGGTACATCGGCCCGATGAGATCATCTTTCCTGACCTGCTGGTAGAAGCCGGAAACTAGGCGCCTGAAGAAGGCGTCTCCACCAAGTGCCTCATACATTGTGTCCACACCGTTCACCTTAGCCGTGAATCTAAATCGACCGCGCCGTCGGCCAAAGTGGACAGCTTGGTCTATTGTGCTTATCGACGTCTCCCTCGAAGCCCACCAGGAAAGGACCCCATGACCGAGAACACTCGCTCAGGTTTCAGCACCGACTCCATCCACGCCGGATACGAGCCGGATTCCCTCTACGGGCCAATCAACACCCCCATCTACGCGTCGACAACTTTCGCGCAGGATGACCTGGCAGTGACCCGCAATGGCTACGAGTACACCCGCGTGGGCAACCCGACCATCACGGCGCTGGAGAAGACCGTGGCCGCGCTGGAGAAGGCCGACTACTGCGTCGCCTTCGCCTCCGGCATGGCCGCAGTGGACTCGGTGCTGCGCATCCTGCTCAAGCCGGGCGACCACATCGTCATTGGTAACGACGCCTACGGCGGCACCTACCGCCTCATCCAGCAGATCTTCAGCCAGTGGGGGATTGAGAACACCCCCGTGGACATCACCAACACCGACGAGATTGCCGGCGCCATCCAGGACAACACCAAGGTCATCTGGGTAGAAACCCCGACCAACCCGCTGCTGTCCATCGCCGATATTCAGGCCATCGCTGCCATTAAGGGTGATGCCACCCTTGTGGTGGACAACACCTTTGCCTCCCCCTACCTGCAGAAGCCACTGCTGCTCGGCGCGGATGTGGTACTGCACTCAACCACCAAGTACATCGGTGGCCACTCCGACGTCATCGGCGGTGTGGTGTGCGCGAACCGTCCGGCTGATTCCACCTCCCAGGGGGTTACCGGCGTGACCGCTGCCAGCTTCGATGCCCTCAATGACTTCGAGGATCAGCTCCGCTTCTTCTTCGGCTGGGTCGGTGCCATCCCATCCCCCTTTGACACCTACCTCACTGGCCGTGGCCTGAAGACGCTGAGCGTGCGCATGGACAAGCACTGCGACAACGCCGAGGCCGTGGCCAAGCACCTGAAGGCCTCCGACAAGGTCGCCCGCGTCTACTACCCGGGCCTGGAGGATCACCCAGGCCATGAGATCGCCGCCCGCCAGATGACCCGCTTCGGCGGCATGGTTTCCGTAGCCTTTAACACCGCGGAGCAGGCGAAGACCTTCTGCCGCTCCACCAAGGTGTTCTGCCTGGCCGAATCCCTCGGTGGTGTGGAGAGCCTGCTCGAGCACCCCGCCACCATGACACACGTTTCCGTCGCCGGTTCCGCTCTCGAAGTACCGCCAACACTCGTGCGCATCTCCGTGGGCATTGAGGATGTTGAGGACCTGATCGCAGACCTCGACCAGGCTCTGACCAAGCTCTAGGCCTGCGCGTCTACCTTGCGGTTCCGCAGTGCGCGGGCCACACGGTCCTGGCCTTCAGAGATGATGCGACGCAGACCAGCAGGAATCTCACCAGCCAGGAATTCATCCGCCTTCGCGATCGCCTCCTCCGAGACATCCCACAGCGGGTACATGCCCTCGAGGGTGCGCTGCGCCATCTCATTGGACAGCCGCTCCCACAGCTGTGGCGCCACGCGGAAGTACTCGTCGGTCAAGCCCTCCAGACCCTCGCGGGTGAAGGTCAGGCCATCCATCAGGTAGCGGGATTCGAGGTTGGTGAGGTCCTCGCTCACCAGCTTGTCCCATGCCCAACGCTTATCGACGCTCGCCTGCGCCCTCAGCCTCGACACCGCCCCCTCCGAGGTAGAGTCCTTTTCCTCCTCGGCAGCTGATACCGGCAACTCTCCCGCCGCAATGAGGTTCGTCAGCGCGAGCCAGCGCGTTTCCTGGTTATCTGAGGTCTCCAGCAGTGTGGTGAAGTAATCCACCGTCTCCTTGTCCGGGGTAAGACGGGCCAGGGCACGGTCGAAGACAACAGCGGGCTCAGCGCCCCGGAAAGCAGTGTTGAGCAGCGCCATGCCCTCGGCACGCCAGCCGTCAGCAACGTACTGCTTTACTGCCTGGGTGGCCTGGGCGAGCAGACGCTCCTGCACACTCGGGTGAGTCTCCTGGCGGGCAAAGCGTGCCACCAGCTGAACAAACTGACGCGCGGGCAGGAAACCGTCACGAACGGACTCCCACAACGACGACCACACGAGAGTGCGCGCGAGAGAATCCTCAATGTCGCCGAGATGTTCCAAAGCAAAACGCTGGTGCTCCTCGGTCAGGCCCATGAGGCAGTAGGTGAGGTCATCGTCGTTGACCAGCGCGAGGTCGTGCTCCACACCCGCCAGCTCAGGGACCTCGGTGCGCTCACCGGAGACATCCAGTTCGACTTGTTTGGTGCGGGTGACGGAGCCACGGTCAAGCGAATACAGGCCGACACGGACCCGGTGCGTGCGCAACACATCGGACTCTTGCACAACGGCGAAGCTGTCCGCGGAGATCTCCGGGCGCAGACGGGACACGCCGGTGGTGCGCAGCCACTGCTGCGCCCAGTCGGACAGATCGCGCCCCGACGCCTCCTCGAGTGCCCCGAGCAAATCCGCGAACTCCGCATTGGAGTAGGCGTGATTGTCGAAGTGAGTGCGAACCCCAGCGAAGAACTCGTCGTAGCCGACATAAGCCTGAAGCTGCTTGAGCACGCTGGCGCCCTTGGCGTAGGTGATGCCGTCGAAGTTCTGCTCCGCAGTCTCAATATCAGGCGCATCCGCCGCGATCGGGTGCGTAGACGGCAACTGGTCCTGGTTATAAGCCCATGCTTTTTCCACCGCGGCAAACGTGGTCCACGCCTCCGGGTACTCGCCGATGCCCACCTGGGCTGTCGCGGCGGACCACGTGGCAAACGACTCGTTGAGCCAAAGATCATCCCACCACTTCATGGTGACCAGGTCGCCGAACCACATGTGGGCCATCTCGTGGAGGATCGTGTCGTTGCGGCGCTCAAGACGGTAAGGAGTCGGCTCGGACGTGAAAACGTACTCGTCCCGGTAGGTCACCGCACCGACGTGCTCCATCGCGCCCATGTTGTACTCAGGGCAGAAGATCTGGTCGTACTTGTCGCCGAACGGATAGGTGCGACCGAATTTCTCATGGTAGAAATCGAATCCGTCTTTCGTCTGTGTGAACAGGCGCTCCGAATCCATATGTGGAATGAGGCTCGCGCGGGCGTACAGGCCAAGCTCGATCGTCCGCTCCTTGCCGTTATCTGTACAGGTGTATGTGTCAGAAACACGCTCGAACTCACCAGCGCACACGCAAATGAGATAGGTCGACAGCGGGTAGTCGAGCTTCGTCCGGGTCGTGGCCGTGCCGTCGCCGTTGTCGGTGCGCACCACCGCCTCGTTGAGCACCACCACGTAGCGCTTCGGCGCGGTCACCGCAATCTCATAGGTCGCCTTGAGGTCGGGCTGGTCAAAGCACGCGAAAGTACGCATGGCCATCGCCGGCTCGAACTGGGTGTACAGGTAGTCCTTGCCGTCAGCCGGGTCCGTGAACTTGTGCAGGCCCTCGCCCGTGCGGGAGTACGTGTGGGTTGCCTCGACGATCAGTTCGTGGGGGCCGGGCGAAAGCGTGAGCTTTCGCTCGTCGATAAGCGTGCCATCGAGCGTGGCTTTGAAATCATCCGCAATGAGGTCAAAGAACGTCTCACCCGCTTTCGATTCAAACGTCACCTTCGTGCGGGACGTGAATGTGTCCGCGCCCGTAATGTCGAGGTCAACGGTGTAGTGCACGTTGCTGATGAGCTCTGCGCGGTGCTGCGCGTCAGATCGAAAAAGATTTGCCTTCATGCGGTCCAACGTACCCTTGAGGCTATGACTCAAAAAGTAACCTTCTGGTTCGACGTATCCTGCCCGTTCTGCTGGCTGACCTCCCGCTGGGTCAAAGAAGTAGAAAAAGTCCGCGACATCAGCGTCGTCTGGGTGCCCATGTCGCTCTCCGTGCTTAACGACGGCCGCGACCTCCCCACCGACTACGCCGCCAAAATGGAGGCCAACTGGGGTCCCGCCCGCGTCTTCGCCAAAGTGAAAGCGGAAGCGCCGGACAAAATCGACGAGCTCTACACCGCCATGGGCACCCTCATCCACCCCGGCGGCGAAGGCGGCAAACAGGGCTTTGGTGCCTACGATGCTGTGATCATCGAGGCCCTTGAGCAGGTGGGATTGGATGCTTCCTTTGCCTCCGTGGCCAACTCGGACTCCTTCGATTCCAAGCTGCGTGAGTACCACCAATCCGCCATGGACGAAGTCGGCGACGACGTAGGCACCCCCGTAATAAAACTCGGCGACAACGCCTTCTTCGGCCCCGTGATCACCCGCGTGCCCACCGGTGAAGAAGCCGGCGAGCTCTTCGACCACGCCGTCGGCCTCGCCTCCTACCCCTACTTCTTCGAGCTCAAGCGCTCCCGCACCGAGGACCCGCAGGTCTAACCAGATTGAGCCTAGCCTGCTCTTGCCTGCTCTTGCCGTTGGATTTCCCGTAGGCTAGGCACCATGCGTATTTACCTTGGAGCAGACCACGCCGGATTTGAGCGGAAAAACCAGATCGCAGAGCACCTCAAGGCCAAGGGCTTTGAGGTCATCGACTGCGGTGCACACGAGTACGACGCCGCCGACGACTACCCAGCTTTCTGCATCGCCGCAGCTGAGAAGACCGTCGCCGACCCGGAGTCCCTCGGCCTCGTCCTCGGCGGTTCCGGCAACGGTGAGCAGATCGCCGCGAACAAGGTGAAGGGCGCACGCTGCGCTCTCGCCTGGTCGGTTGAGACCGCGCAGCTCGCCCGCGAGCACAACAACGCCCAGCTCATCGGCATTGGTGGGCGCATGCACTCGCTGGAGGAGACCCTCGCCATCGTCGACGCTTTCGTCGGCATTGGCCCTGACCACCAGGTGGAGGAGCGCCACCAGCGCCGCATCGACATCCTCACCCGCTACGAGGAGACCGGCGAGACCGAAGAAATCCCGGCACCGAAGACGCTCTAGATTCCTTCTGGCCTTCGCCTGTTTGTGCAGCCCGCTCTTCGGAGCGGGTTTTTGCTTTTCTCGGGACGGGGCCTAAGTTCTAGGGATCGTTGCAACACTGATTGGAAAGTTGGTGTTGGTTGTGTCTGGTTCGCGTTGGGATCCGAGTGGTGATGAGGTTGTTCGGTTTCACCGGTTGGTCGTTGTTGAGGGGCTGTC
>NZ_VXKH01000033.1 GCF_008693065.1 Corynebacterium tuscaniense
TCTTAACCTTGGCCCATGATCTGGGTTGGGGACAGTGCCTGGTGGGTAGTTTAACTGGGGCGGTTGCCTCCCAAAATGTAACGGAGGCGCCCAAAGGTTCCCTCAGCCTGGTTGGCAATCAGGTGATAAGAGTGTAAGTGCACAAGGGAGCTTGACTGCGAGACTGACTAGTCGAGCAGGGACGAAAGTCGGGACTAGTGATCCGGCACCTACTTGTGGATGTGGTGTCGCTCAACGGATAAAAGGTACCCCGGGGATAACAGGCTGATCTTCCCCAAGAGTCCATATCGACGGGATGGTTTGGCACCTCGATGTCGGCTCGTCGCATCCTGGGGCTGGAGTAGGTCCCAAGGGTTGGGCTGTTCGCCCATTAAAGCGGCACGCGAGCTGGGTTCAGAACGTCGTGAGACAGTTCGGTCTCTATCCGCCGCGCGCGTTGAAACTTGAGAAAAGCTGTCCCTAGTACGAGAGGACCGGGACGGACGTACCTCTGGTGTGCCAGTTGTTCCGCCAGGAGCATCGCTGGTTGGCTACGTACGGAAGGGATAACCGCTGAAAGCATCTAAGCGGGAAGCCTGTTTCAAGATGAGGTTTCATAGGTTCCCAGCAGACTACTGGGTTGATAGGCCAGATCTGGAAGCACCGTAACGTGCGAAGGTGACTGGTACTAATACACCAAACAACAAACAACCAAATCGGCCAACACACACATACGTGTACACGCCGCTCGCGTCCACTATGCAGTATCTGACACACCACAGATGTCAGAACACAAACAAAACAAGTACATACCGACCACACATTACTGGTCACCATGACACCAACCCCAAAAGTGTGTCGGTGGTTGATAGCGGTGGGGAAACGCCCGGTCCCATTCCGAACCCGGAAGCTAAGCCCACCCGCGCTGATGGTACTGCACCCGGGAGGGTGTGGGAGAGTAAGTTACCGCCGACCTAAAAACACAAACAAACAACTCCATAACACCAACGCGGCACCCACCACACCACACAGTGGCGGAAGCCGCGTTAATTCTTGTTTCCGGGCTTCACCGGAACAGGGGTTCGGGAAGGGGCAGGTGGGAGTAGCCGCTCGTCGTAAAGCAGCGTGGAAGCTTGCTTACGGGATCGCGGAAAGCGAGTGCGACGGCGGTGAGCATCATGGGTTTGCCGAAGTCTTCGCCGGCGGCTGGTAACAGTTCGGGGTACACGCCGTCACCGTGGATGGGAACGCCAGCGATATTCATCTGGACGCGCAGCTGGTGGGTTCGCCCGGTCACGGGTTGAAGCAGGTAGCGCGCAGATCCTGGGCTGTCAGGGAGGGGCTCCACCGCGTTGAGATACGTCAGGGCGTTGGATTCCGCATCGGGAATGATGTGGGCGGCTAGTTCGCCCTCGTGCTTTTCAATGTGGTGTTCCCAGGTGGTGGGGGTGAGGCCTTTGTCGTCGGCAATTGCCTCATAGAGCTTGTCCACCTCGCGTCGCGCGAAGAGTTCCTGGTAGGCGCCGCGCAAGGAGGCGCGCTTGGTCAGGAGCAGCAGCCCAGCGGTCATTCGGTCCAGACGGTGTGCGGGTGTGAGCTCCTCATTTCCAGTGGCGCGACGCAAACGCACGGTGACGTTCTCCGTGATGTGGGAAGCGCGCGGCATGGTGGCCAGGAAGGGGGGTTTGTGCACGACGAGGATGCCGCTGTCCTCATAGACCGTGCGGATGGAATACGGGACGCGGGTCTCAGGGGCCGGACGACGGTAGAAGTAGATGTCTGTTCCGGGCTCAAGTTTTTGATCGGGGTCGACCGGAGTGGAGTCGGCGTAAACGACCTCTGCTTCCTTGAATCTTTCGGTTACGGCATCCTCATTGTCGTCGGGGTGTCTGTGCCGTTGGGTGGATATCAGATGCCAGACAAAGTCCCAGGCTTTAATAGGCTCACCGTCCGGGACGCGGGCGCGTGTTGCACCAAGTCCATTGCGGGGTGGCAAAGGTGGGTGGGTGTTCTGCTTCCGTATGTCCTTCACATGTACTAATTTATTCCACATGAACCTTGATGTGATTGTTGCCCAGCTTTCTCAGTTTTTCAGCGACGGGATTGGCAAGATCATTGCCGATCTCTTGTGGAATCTGTACACGATTCTGTACCCGGCAAACGCGCCCGCGGCACATGAGATTGAGATTCCTCGCTAGCTCGAAAGCGGTTGTCGTGGCCGGCGCTACAATGGGTGGTGTTCGGTGTTTATGCACATTCAAGCTGTAGCGGAAAGGCATGCTCATGACCCAGCAAAAGGCCGTTGTCGTCGCTGTTGATGGCGGGGATCCGTCGAATAACGCCGTCCGTTGGGCGGCGAACACTGCGAAGAAGCGAGGGGTGCCGCTGCGTTTGGCGTCGTCATATACGATGCCGCAGTTCCTGTATGCGGAGGGCATGGTTCCACCGCAGGAGCTTTTCGACGATTTGCAGAACGAATGCCTCCACAAAATCGAGGAGGCAAAGAAACTAGCCCTCGAGGTTGCTCCTGATTTGGAAATCGGCCACACGGTGGTTGAGGGCTCCCCGATTGACATGCTGCTGGATATGTCGAAGCAGGCCATCATGATCGTGATGGGTTCCCGTGGCCTGGGTGGCTTGTCCGGCATGGTGCTGGGTTCCGTGTCTGCTGCTGTGGTGTCTCACGCGTCCTGCCCGGTTGTGGTGGTGCGCGAGGACAATGCGGTGACCGATGAGACCAAGTACGGCCCTGTGGTCGTGGGTGTGGATGGCTCTGAGGTTTCTGCAAAGGCAACCAAGGTGGCTTTTGAGGAAGCACAGGCCCGTGGTGCAGAGCTGGTTGCTGTGCATACGTATCTGGAGAATCAGGTGCATGAGCCTGTCTCTGGCGCCATCTTGGGGGATAACCAGTGGAAGCGTTTCGAGGAGGAGCGTGAGCAAAAGCTCGATGCTGCTCTTGCGCCGCTGTTGGAGAAGTACCCTGATGTGAAAGTGACCAAGGTGATTACGCGTGACCGTCCGGTTCGTGCCTTGGTGGATCAGGCGGAGAAGGCGCAGTTGCTCATCACTGGTTCTCATGGCCGTGGTGGTTTCAAGGGCATGCTGCTTGGTTCCACGTCCCGTGCGCTGCTCCAGGCTGCTCCGTGTCCGATGATGGTGGTGCGTCCGGAGATTCTGCCGCAATAGAGGATTCGCAACAGGCGTTTGACCGGCTATAAAGCTGAAACGTTATATAACCGTGGGTGATCCGTTGCCCACGGTTTCTTTTTTGATGGCACACTGGGGTAGTCAGTCCGTTTTGGAGCATTCTCTCCAAGCGGAGCGCAAAATAGTATTGGGTATTTAAGGAGTACTGATAATGACTCTTTCTATGGGTTTCATTGCTTGGATCGTCCTCGGCGGCATCGCTGGCTGGATTGCTTCGATGATTATGAACCGGGATGCGTCGATGGGCGTTATCGCTAATATTGTCGCCGGTATTGTCGGTGGTCTATTGGGTGGTTGGATTCTTTCCTTCTTTGTTGATGTTCAGAGCAAGGGCTGGTTCTTTAGTTTCCTGACCTGTATCTTCGGTGCGGTTCTTGTGCTGTGGATTCTGAATAAGGTTTCTGGTAAGCGCAATTAGGAACCTGTTTTTCTACCTTCCCGTTGAATGAACGTACCGGTTTGTCTATATTGAGGGGCGTGACCCAGGACAACGCCCCCACTTCGAAGAAGAAGACAACCAATCGTCGCCGCAACCGGCCAAGCCCACGGCAGCGTCTTTTGGATGCGGCGACGAAACTGTTCACGGAGGAAGGCATCCGCGTCATCGGTATTGACCGGATCTTGCGTGAAGCCGATGTAGCCAAGGCTTCGCTTTATTCCCTATTGGGCTCGAAGGACAACCTGGTTATTGCTTATCTCGAGCAGTTGGATGAGCAGTATCGGGCTCGCTGGCGGGAGATGACCGCCACGATGATTGACGCCGATTCAAAGATCCTGGCGTTTTTTGACTTGGCTATTGAGGAGGAACCGGCGAAGGATTTCCGCGGTTCCCCTTTCATTAACGCCGCTGCCGAATATCCGCGGCCGGAAACGGATTCGGAGCGAGAGATCGTGGCCACGTGTGTGGCACACCGCCAGTGGATGCACAGCACGATGACGGAGCTTCTGAACAAGAAGAACGGCTACCCTTCTGGTGAGCAGGCGAGCCAGCTGCTGATCTTCCTTGATGGTGGTATGACGGGTGCGCGAATCAGCCGAGATCAGGGTCCGTTGATTACGGCGAAGGATCTGGCGCGTCAGATGTTGTCGGTTCCGCCGCCGGATTATTCAATTTAGTTTCGGCTTCTTCCTTCCGTTTTTGGCGTTCCGCTTTGCGCTTTTCAGATTGAACCTTGCGTTTTTGCTTGGCCATGGATTTTTGGTGCGTTTTCTTCTCTTTGCGTTCGAGTTTTTCTGTTTTCTCTACTTGTTTGTTCTTGCGGTGAACGCGGAAGATGGTCCATGGGCGCTTCAGGGCGGCGAGGAGGCGGCGGCGGCGTAACTTGCGGGGCGCGGTGATGGCGCTGCGGGTGTTCAGGATGTGGTCGAGGTGCTGATCTTCAAGGGGAAAGCGGACGCACAGGGCGCACCACAGGATGATCGTTTGGATGAGTGTCCAAAGGTTACCCAGGAACCAGTACATGAGCAGGGCGATTGGGATGAGGCCGGTGGTGCCGGCGACACCCAGGATGACGGGGATGACAAAGAGCATCCACCACATGAGGTTGTACATCTTGACGGACATCGGGGCGTCCCAATCTAGGTGGACACGCGAGCGTAGCTGTGAGACGAAGGTGTTGAATGTGGTGAAGATGATGGCGCTGATGAGCATTGGCATTGCCACTGCGCGGACTTCGGGGCTGGTGGTGCCTAGTGCCGCGAATTGTTCTTGGCTCATGCTCACGTAGGCAGGCAGTGGCACACCGAGGAAGGAGGCTTGGAGGAATCCGGCGATGTCATCGGGGGTGAGCAGGCCAATGTTGGTGCCGGTGCGGCCGTTTTCGGGCACGGACATCCATAGCAGGAGGCGGTAGAGGCCGAGGATGAAGGGAAGTTGGATGAGTGGCGGGATACAGCCTGTCAGGGGGTTGTAGCCGTAGTCTTTGTTTAGTTTTTTCAGTGCTTTTTCGTGCGCTTCAATGTCGTTCGCGTCGAGGGATTCGCCGTACTGTTTTTCTAGTTGGGCCTGTTCGGGGCGCATCATGAGCATAACGCGCGTGGATTTGAAGATGGACCAGTTGAAGGGGACCAAAAAGCCGCGCACTGTGACCACGAGAAGCACGATAGAAAGTACCCAGGCGGTGTCAGGGGAGACTGTGAAAATGTCGGCGAGAAGCCAGTGCCAGAACTTCATTACCGCTGACACGGGGTAGACGAATGCTTCGATCATGGGCCTTCGTCTCTCCTCAAATAGTCACGACTAGTTGTTGCTGCGTTAATGTTAGGTCATGTCTTCTATGACGGGGAATACCGTGGATGCGCCTCGCCGAAAAGTCCGCGCGCAAGAGGTGATCGGTGAAGTGCTGCTCACCTTTGGTGTCGTGTTGTTGTTGTTCGCGTTCTATGAGGCGTACTGGACGAACCTTGATGCCGGCCGCAAGCAGAGCCATGCACAAGAGCAGCTTATCGACGATTGGAGTAACCCCCGCACCAACCACACCCCCGCCATCGGCGACGCTTTTGCCGTGCTGCGCATCCCCGCTTTCGGGCCGGATTACCAGTATGCAGTGGTGGAAGGCACTGATGACGCCTCGTTGTTGACGGGTCCGGGCCACTACTCTGAAAGCCAGATGCCGGGTGTGCCCGGCAATTTCGCTTTGGCTGGGCACCGCGTGGGTAAAGGGGCACCTTTTAATGATCTGGGCCGGTTGAAGGCGTGTGATGAGATTGTGGTGGAAACCCGTGACAGCACGATCACGTACCGGTTGCTGCCCGTGGAGGCTGGTTCCGCTGAGGCTCGTCGTGCGGAACTAGCTGGGTGCCTGTCGGGACCAATGCTGGACCGCGTAGCATCGGGCGATTACGCGGGAGTGCAAGGCCGGCACATCACCCTCCCCTCGGATGTTGGGGTTGTGGCACCGCATCCGGGGCGCAATGACTCTGCGGAATCACCAGACCTGTTGCCTGTGCTCACCCTGACCACGTGCCATCCGCAGTTCTCCAACGCAGAACGCATGATCATCCACGCCATCCAAACCGATATGACTCCGAAGAGGTAACCGCTATGTACCGCGCACTGTGGAACGCCCTGCCCGGGCCATTTCCGTTGAAACTCCTGATCACCCTCGTGGTGCTTACTGCGCTGTTCTTCCTGCTCATGGAAGTGGTGTTCCCCTGGGTGGCCACCATGATGCCGTACAACGACGTCACTACAGCTATAGGTCAAGGTTGGTAATCGCTTCCTCCGCCACTGCCTGGGCCTTCACGGACTCGGCTTGATTGCTGCGCACAACTACGGCAACAGTTTCCTTGGATACGGCGTAGATGGCGCCGTCCTCACCCCCGGAGCGACCCCCGGACCAGCCGGCAGGGCTGTCCGCTAGGGAGGTGGAATCAACCGGGGCGGCACGATCAACCACGGCGCGGGCCTCGGCAACAGAGCCAGTGTGGTGGACCGTGACCTCCAATTGTGGCTCATCGCCGTAGGTCAAAAACACACAAGCCGGGGGATCGAAACGATCATCGGTGCCAGTCCCGGTCACGCGCTGGCCATTGGCCTGCTCCACAAACCCCACATCCAGATACGGGCAGGGGCCCGGGGTGGTGCTCAGGGGTTCTTCGGGGGGAAGGGAGATGGGGGAGGTTGAGGGGACGTCGATAAGCTCACTGCTTTCTTGCGACGTCTCATTTGGCGCGCACCCAGCTAAGGCAACGGCGGTGAATAGTAAAACAACGGGTAGGCTCCTCCACATGCCTTCCATGGTAACCGCCTTGAATGAGTCCGCCCCACCACCCGTCAACCGTGCTCTGGATACGGGCATTGCGGCGCTAACGGTGGCTATTTTGCTCGTCTCCCTCGGCGGCGTTGTGCAGATGAACCTGGAGCAGGGCGCGGTGCTTGTGCTGCTCATCGCTGTGTTTAGCTTCATGTACTTCTTCGGCGCGATGAACATGCGGGACCTCAACCCCACCGGACGCTTCCTCTGGCTAGCGGGCTTAAGCGGTGTGTGGGTTGTTGCCATGATGTTCACACCTATCGCTGTGTACTGGGTGTTTACCCTGTTTTTCCTGTACATGCGGGCGTTTAGTAACTGGGTTGGTGTCATCGGCGTAGTGGTCATGCTGGCCATCTCGATCCTCTTCCAGGTGCCGCGTGGCCTCACATTCGGCGGCGTGATGGGCCCGGCGGTGTCTGCGCTGGTGGTCGTGCTGATCACGTACGCATTCAACGTGATTGCGCGCGTGAGTGCAGAGCGCGAGGAACTCATTGAGGAACTGGTGACCACACAGAAAGCCCTCGCGCTCAAAGAACGTGAAGCGGGAGTTGTGCAGGAACGTCAGCGCCTCGCACACGAAATACATGACACGGTTGCACAATCCATGTCCTCAATCCAGATGCTGCTGCACGCCGCCGAGCGCGACCTAGAAAAAACATCGCTTACCGACGAAGAATTGGCCGCCCCCCTGCGCCGCATCGAAGTCGCGCGCCGGTCTGCCTCCGACAACCTGGCGGAAACCCGTGCGATGATTGCTGCCTTGACCCCCGCGCCACTATCGGAGACCTCCCTCCCCGAGGCACTTGAGCGGATTGCTGCTTCCTTTGGCTATGCCGGCGACGTGGAATTTGAAATCACCACTGACGGTGACCCCCGCCAATTGCCCATGCGCCTTGAAGCAGGTCTGCTCCGCATCGCCCAGGGCGCGATGAGCAACGTGGTCAAACACGCCGGCGCGACGAAGTCCCGGGTGACGCTCACCTTTGCACCGGATGAGATCCGTCTGGACGTGGTAGATAATGGGCGTGGTTTTGATGTAGGTGCCGCCCCCCAGCGCCCCAGCGGCCTGGGGCACATTGGCATTGATGCCATGCGTACCCGCGCAGCTGAACTTGGCGGTGAGCTCGTGGTGGAATCCACACCTGGTGGACCGACCGCAGTGTCTGTCGCCATACCTGATAGTGGTACTATCAACCAAAAGATTGAGGAGGATACATGATTCGCGTCTTGCTTGCGGATGACCACGAAATTGTCCGCCTAGGCCTTCGCGCCGTGTTGGAAGAAGCCGATGACATCATCGTCGTCGGCGAAGTCGCCACCGCCGAAGGAGCCATTGCCACCGCCCAAGCAGGTGGCATCGACGTGATCCTAATGGACCTCCGCTTCGGCCCCGGCGCCCAAGGCGCCCGCTTGACGACGGGTGCAGACGCCACCCGCGAAATCCGCGCCACCATGGACAACCCGCCCAAAGTGCTCATGGTGACCAACTATGACACCGACGTGGATATCCTCGGCGCCATCGAGGCCGGTGCCGTTGGCTACCTGCTCAAGGACGCACCCCCGGAGGAACTACTCGCCGCAGTTCGCTCCACCGCCAAGGGCGATCCAGCAATGTCACCGATGGTCCGCGACCGCCTCCAAACCCGTGACCGCGCCCCGCGATCCTCCCTAACCCCGCGTGAGCTAGAGGTACTCCAGCTCGTCGCCGACGGATCCTCCAACCGCGAAATCGGCCAGCAGCTTATGCTCTCCGAGGCAACGGTGAAATCCCACCTCGTGCACATCTACGACAAGTTGGGGGTACGCTCCCGCACCTCCGCCGTGGCATCGGCGCGAGAGCAGGGAGTGCTGTAGTTTTCTAATCCTCGAGCATCGAGCATCGACTGCCCGGTTGATTCCGCGCCAAGTGTCTGGAAGTTTTTTCGGTTTGCAGGGAACCGGTCCGTTTTCGCTGTTCTTCGGTCTCCTGCGCGCGCTTCAGTGTGCGCACCCTGTGGATCGTTTTTCCGGTTATCCACAGGATTTTCAGGCCCTTCTCGCGTGTTTGCGGGTTTGGGTTTAGCGTTGCCGGCATGAATCCTTTTGCAGCGCTGGTGGCGGGTTTAACGAACCCGATTGAGACCTTGGCATCCTTTGATGCCCAGGTGCTTATCGATGCTGGCTGCAGCCCTGCTCGTGTTCGCGAATGGACCAAGCTCCACGCGGTCTACTACGGGAAGACGACGTTCACCCGTAAACAAGCCAACGCGATCAAGGTAGCTCGGTCCACGCAGAAGTCCTTGGATCAACTTGCCTACATCGAGACACGTCTGACCGAGGTTACCAACCCCGGTCAGAGATGGGACCTGCGTTTGGCGTTGCTTTCCGTCCCGGGGGATTATGCAACGCTTCAGCGTCGGGCGAAGACCATCGTCCCGGAGGTGGACAAACCCGCCGCGGAACCAACGTTGGGGTTTGGGCGCTCACGTAAAAAGAGGCGCCCTATCATCATCACGGCTAGGGAAGAAGACGCTGCAGCTATCGAGTACGCCTCACGCCAGGGCCTGGGGGATGGTCCTGCGGGCCCGCAGATGTACGAAACATTCATGACGATGCTCGGTCTGCGCCCCAACGAGGACAACGAAGCCACAACCCCGGCTTCTGTTGCCCCAGCTGTGGCACCTGCTGTGCCCCGCCCGCTGATCCTGGTCCCACTGCCGGACTACATCACCATCATCGGCGGTGACGGCGACGACACCATCCTGGGGTTAACCGATGGCACGACGATCACCGGTGCGGACTACCTGACGCAGCACCACGGGGCCGAGTTGGAGGTGGCGTTATTCCACCCGCAGGAAGGTGCGGTCAACCTGTATGACACGCAACGGTTCGCCAACCGTAAACAACGTGACCTGGCACGGGCCACACTGCCGACCTGCCCGGTACCGGAGTGCCGGCATGCTGCTGATAACTGCCAAGTCCACCACATCCGTGCCTGGTCGAAAGGTGGGCACACCAATATGGATAACCTGGCGATGTTGTGCAGGTATCACAACAGAACCAACGACGATGACCCCGCCAAATCCCACCGCGGCCGGGTAGAGAACATCCTGGGCACACCAACCTGGAGATCACCCCGCGGG
This sequence comes from Corynebacterium tuscaniense, assembly GCF_008693065.1. GTDB lineage: Bacteria > Actinomycetota > Actinomycetes > Mycobacteriales > Mycobacteriaceae > Corynebacterium > Corynebacterium tuscaniense. The sequence goes on from NZ_VXKH01000033.1 coordinate 10,064, forward strand.
CACCTCGTGGCTAATACCGTCCACCCCTACGGAGCGATGACGCTCCTCTACGGCAGGTAGACGGCAGATAAACCGGCCACCACACACCACATACCGAAAGCCAGCGATAGCTGGCCTTTCGGCATGCCCAAAAACAGGCAGTGTGGTTCGGTTTGACAATAGTGATCGCCGCGGGGCGAAACCCCAGGTCGCTGATCGTGATTCAGGGCGATAGTCAAACCGCGTCGTCAAACCGGATAATCCAACCCGGATCGTCAAGCCGGCCCATCAATGCACAAAGCCCCGGCAACCAAAAGACTGACCGGGGCAAGGTGGCTGCAACGCGATGACTGCAACGAGGTCATTGCGGTGCGGCGACCGGGACGCGGTGCCCGGAGCGCAGGCACTCAGGCAGCAGCAGCGACAACATCGCAGCCATAAGACACAACAATGGGCGGGCTGAGTGCTTTGCTGAAGCGGATAAGGCTCGCGACGGATAAATCCAGGAAATAGTCTTTATTATTTACGCAGACATGCACGCTATTTACTTGGGATTGAGCAAGCGGAGTTTGATCCTAATCGCTCAAGCACTGGGTGACTTCCTTGCGAGCGGGGTAATTCTGAGCCAAAAATGCTGCTACCAGTCGTTGTAGTCAGTTTTACCTACCGGCGAGTTTGGACTGAATTTCCGCCGTTAGCTTGTTGATATCCCGGTCAATGGTGTCTTGGGCGACGCGACGCTGCGGGTCATTCATACGCTCGGAGTTCTGCACGGCGGCTGTCAATCCATCTAGGCGTGCCAAGACGTCGCTACGGAATTTTTCGCTCAGTACATCTTCATTGCGCACCTTCTGGCGGATGGCCTGGACGCGTCCCTTGAGTTCTGTGCCTTGGTTGGAGAAGTTTCCGGATGGTGTCGTGGGCAGACCTGCTGCGCGGGAACGCTGATTGGTCTGGTTCTCCTGCCATGCGGTCAGGCCACGGTAGACCAGCGGGATCAGCACGGGGATGAGGATGCGGGAAGCGCCCACGAGCTGTTTGGCTTTTTTCTTGGTCAGGCCGGATTCCTCGATTTTTTTAAGTTCGGTCTTTGCCAGCTGCGCTTCGTGCTTTTGCTTGCGTTTTAGGCCTTTCTTTTCTTCTTTAATTAGGCGCTTTTCTGCACGGTCCAGCAGCTTGGCGGTGTGCTTATCGGCTTTGGCTTCTTCTTTGGCTAGCTGGCGGGCTTTTGCTTCAGCTGCCTTGATTTCTGCTTTGGTTTTGGCGCGGGCTTTGCGGATGGATTCAAATAGTCCCATGGGTGTGCCTCCTGCTCCAGGTGTGTTTGCTTTTGATTCTTCGGTTCAACTTTACCCATGTTGTGCCGTTAGGCTTGGTGGCGGTGGAAAGAATGGATCGTGATGAGACAACGCTTGTGCGGGCGAGCGACCTCGTGGGGTGTAGGTATCGTCTGCGGCAGCGTTTGAGCCATCCTGCTGTCCCGCCGCTTCCGGAAGCATTGGAGCGCCAGCCCCAGGTGGATGCCGGGCGTGCGGCGGTGTTCGGGCTTCTGCCGAGGCGTCGGGCGGTGGGGGATGGGCGCAGAAAATCGTTCTCGGCGGTTCATCTCGACCCAGCCTTGCCTATCGACGAGCGCGAGGCCGCCACGCGCGCCGCCATCAAGGATCGCACGACGTTGATCGTGGATGGGGCGCTGACCGGCAGGATTGATGGTGTGCCGGTGCTCGCCGAGGTGGATATCCTCGTGCGTCAGGATGATGGCACGTATATGCCGGTGGTTGTGTCGAATCATCGCGTTGCGCGCCCTGCCTCCACGCACACGGCGAGTTTCGTGCCTACGCGTCGCCTCGGCTTGGGCACCCCGATCGAGACTCATGCGAAACTACGCCACCACACGGTCGATGGTTATCGCGTGGCACTCGCGCATGTGCTTCTCGACGTACACTCGGCCGGCACCGCCGCCGCCATCGGCCAAGACCGTGAACGCGCCTACCTGGTTGATCCGTTAAATTACGTGGAGCCGCTGCGAACTGCGCTGGCGCAGCCAACCCCGACGCAGCCGTCGCGCCTCAAACAGTGCGCGAGCTGCCGCTACTGGGCGTTGTGTGAACCCGAGCTGAAGGCGATGGATGACATTTCGCTGGTGTTCCCGGGACAGAAGGCGGGGGTGTTGCGGGAGGAGGGGATTGGGACCGTCGAAAAGGCTATCGGTGCTGGTCTGGGTGAGACTAGCCGGATTGCGCGCGCCTGGCGTGAGGGGATCCCGGTGTTGGCGCGCACGGATTTCACGCCACCGGCGGAGTTGCGCGCGGACGTAGAAATCGACGTGGACGTGGAGGCCTATCTTGACCAGGGCGCCTATCTGTGGGGTGCTTTTGATGGGACTACATACCGTGCTTTTGCCACGTGGGAGGACGTCGGCGCTGACAGCGCAGCCGAGGAGACCAACTTCCTCGCCTTCTGGTCGTGGTTGCAAGCCACCCGCACTACCGCCCACGCGGAGGGTAAAACCTTCCGCGCCTACTGCTACGCGGCGGGCGGGGAAAACCACTGGCTCATGGCGTCTGCGCGCCGTTTCGCCTCCATCGATGAGGCCGCGGTCCGCGCCTTCATTGCCTCCGACGAATGGGTTGACGTCTTCGTTTCCGTCCGCCGCCACCTCGTGGGCACGGAAGGTCTCGGGCTGAAAGTCGTGGCACCCGTCGCCGGCTTTGAATGGGAGGATGCGGATATGGATGGAGAGCGGTCCGTGGCGTTACGCCGCGAAGCTCGCTTTGGCAGTATCAGCGCCCGCGATACCCTCCTTCGGTATAACGAGGATGACTGTCGCGCTACCGCCGCCGTACGCCACTTCCTCAGCGCCGGCGCGCCGGGGATTCCGCGGCTTCACTCACTGGGCTGAGCGGATGTGGGGTGAGCGCTTCACGGTGACAGCCAGCCACACGGCGATAGCTGCCAGCACTGCCGACACACCGGCAATCGCTGCGATGAAGCCGCGCCAGCCGGTGTGCTGGAATAACAGGCCCGTGGCAGCGCCCAAGGCGGAGGAGCCGACGTAGTAGAAGAACACGTACGCACTCGACGCTTCCGCGCGGTCCCGCGTGGCTACCTGCCCCACCCAGCCAGAAGCCACCGAGTGTAGGGCGAAGAAACTCGCGGTGAATAACAACAAGCCGACCAGCGTCAACCACAGATTGCCGCTCATCAGGGTGGTTGCACCGAGGAACATAAGGGCAGAGGCAATCACCAAAACTCGCCCGCGCCCGACCCGCTGCACATAATTGCCGGCCCTGGCGGAGGACCACGTACCGGAGAGGTACATGAGGTAGACGAGGCCGGCGAGGGCCGTCGGCAAGCCAAAGTGCTCTACCGCGCGGAACCCAAACATGTTGTACACGGAGACAAACATGCCCATGCCCAAGAACGCGGTGGCATAGAGCCCCACGAGGTGGCGGTTGGTCAGGTGGCGCAGCATCGCAGTGACTTCATTGCGGGGGTTGAGTCTTTTCGGCGTGAAACGCTGCTGCACCGGGAGTAAAGCCCACATGATGAGCGTGAAGGTCAGGGCCGTTGCAGCACCCGCGAACATTGCCCACCGCCACGTAGTGACTTCCATGGCGAAGGAGGGGATGAGGCGCCCCAGCAGACCGCCGATGGAATTGCCAGCGACGTAGAGCCCCATCGCGCGAGCAGCATCGCGAGAATCAATCTCCTCCGCGATCCACGTCATGGCCACCGCCGGGGTGCCCGCGATGAGACAACCCTGGATGAAGCGCATGATGATGAGCTGGTTAGCTGACTGCGCCAAGGGGAGCGCCAGACCAACCGTGGTGGCTAGCAACGCGGAGACGATGAGAACCCTGCCACGCCCAAAACGCTCGGAGAGGATCGATGCCGGGATGACACACAGAGCCAGGCCGCCCGTTGCCGCGGAGACAGTCCACGCGGCTTGCCCCTCCGTCATTCCCAGTTCGGAGGTGAACACCGGCAGTAGTGCCTGGGTTGCGTACAGGGCATTAAAAATGGCGAGACCTGCGAAAAGCAGGGCAAATGAAGCGCGACGGTACTCCGGGGTACCTTTCCGGATCCCCTCCCGCATAGACACCTCACAAAATATTTCTCAAAAGGTCTTGTGTTCTTAGGGCAGCCTTACCTATACTTGCTATCGAGATCGGGTGAACCGAATCTCGTTGCGAAAATCAGGTTGCGTTTTCCCGGATTCCTCCAGCGCCGGGAAAACGTGAAGGGACCGCCACATTCTGGGTAGTGGCGGTCCCTTTCATTTCGCCGCTAGTGGGCGGCGGGGGCCGACGTTAAGCAGAAGCCTTAGCAAAACGCTCTGCAACATCATCCCAGTTGACAACGTTCCAGAATGCCTTGGCATAATCAGCCTTCACATTCTTGTACTGCAGGTAGTAAGCGTGCTCCCACATGTCCAGCATGAGAACCGGAGTGAAGTCAACGGAGATGTTGCCCTGCTGATCGGTCAGTTGCTGGATGACTAGGCGGCCAGCGATCTTGTCGTAGCCAAGCACTGCCCAACCAGAACCCTGGAGGGACAGAGCGACACCCTCGAAGTGCTTTTGGAAGGCCTCGAAGGAGCCGAAGTCACGGTTAATAGCCTCGGCGAGCTCACCTTCCGGTGTGCCGCCACCGTTCGGGGACATGTTCTTCCAGAACACGGAGTGGTTGGTGTGGCCGCCCAGGTTGAACGCGAGGTTCTTGGACAGTGCACGCAGCTTGTCCGGGTTGGCGTCACCGTTACGCTCTGCCTCCAGCGCCTCCAGTGCAGCGTTGGCGCCAGCCACGTAGGTGGCGTGGTGCTTGCTGTGGTGCAGCTCCATAATCTCGGCAGAGATGTGCGGCTCCAAAGCGTCGTAAGCGTACGGAAGTTCAGGAAGTTCGTAAACAGCCATTGGTAAACCTTTCCTCTGGGTTTGCTCTTACTCGGCCCATGATAGGCAAAAACCCAAAAACGGGTTTTGGGGTCGGTGGAAGCGCTCGATTCTGCCTGCCAATCCGCCCGGACGACCTGGGTGTTTGTGGCGGCGAAAGTATGAAATGGTCAGATTTCTCGGCACGATCCGATAAAAATAGGGGCATGGTTTTCTTCTTTGGACGCACCCCGCAGCTCGTGGACCCTGATGAGGCTCTGCCCGGCCGGACGGAACCAGTGCTGGCTAGCCCCCGCCCGCACGCAGTGTTGGGGACACCGATCACTGGCCCGTGGCGCGAAGGACAAAAGCGCCTGCTAGTGGGCATTGGGTGCTTCTGGGGTGCGGAGAAGATCTACTGGCAGACCCCGGGCGTGGAGTCCACATCCGTGGGCTATGGCGGTGGTGTGACCCCGAATCCGACATACCGGGAGGTGTGCTCCGGTGCCACGAACCACGTTGAGTTGGTTGAGGTGGTGTATGACCCCGAGCAGGTCAGCCTGAAAGAACTGGTGAAGATCGCGCTGGAGGCACATGACCCAACCCAGGGTTTCCGCCAAGGCAATGATGTGGGGACGCAGTACCGGTCCGCGTTTTATACCACCGGACCTGATGCGGACAAGGAGGCGGAACTCATCCGCGGGTGGGTCGCGGAGTACGGCAAAGCGCTGAAAGATGCTGGGTATGGGGCGATCACCACGGAGGTAGCCAGCGGCGTGGACTATTACCTAGCGGAAGAAGAGCACCAGCAGTACCTACATAAAGTTCCCAATGGGTACTGCCCGCATCACTCCACCGGGGTGGCCTGCGGGATCTAATCCGCGCCGAAGGTTTCTTTCGCGGACTCCTTGGCTGCGCCAGCGGCGGTGGCACGCAGGCGGGTGGAGTCGTGCCTGATCCAGTCATGGATCCGGTCGATCACGTCTTCGGAAAAACAGGTGTCCAGCACGGCATTCCAATAAGCCACCGTTTCGCGGTGGTACTGGTGCCCGTGGCCGCCGGGTGGGTTGAGGGAAATCAACTGGTCCACACCCACCTGCCAGCCGGTGATGAAGGGCATCCACCGCAATGATTGCGGTACGTCAACATGCTGGGCGGCTGGAGCCTTGATACCACGGGAACCAGGCTCACGCAGCCAATCAGGTTGGCTGACAAAGAGGCGCCAGTCCCACCACACCACCGGGTCGGAGGCGTGTTGGGCAAAAACGGTGCGGGGGAATTCCCAGTCTTGTTCGTAGGCGGAGCCATCGAAGGTGTGGTGCAGGTGGTCCGGGTGTGCGGTGAATCGGACGTGGCGTCCGCCGTCTACAACGGGGAGACGCTGGGGGCTGCCTAGGTCACGCCGGCGTGTGAGCTCAGCAATATTGCGGGCAAAGCCGGGAGCGCCGGTGAAAACTCCGCCGTCGGTGCTGGTGATGAGCTCATCTGGGGTGGAGAACGAATCGGTCAGGCCGTAAGCGCCGAGGGATTCCCCACCTATATAAAGGAGCGGGCGTTTGTCTTTCGGCATGGCAGCCAAGCGTTCTTGGACGGCTTTGAGCAGAGTTTGTGCACTGCGGACAGGTACTTCACGGTCTGAGGCATAGGAGTAGGCCGAGGGCATGAAAGAGTACTGCATGGCCACGATGGCGCAGTCGCCCTGGCTGAGGAACTCGAAGCTGGACGTGTGGAAGTCACTGATCCAGCCGGTGCCGGCGGCACTCATCACGGCGATACGCTTGCGGGACCACGCATTGGTGCGGTCCATCTCCCGCAGAGCCATCTCGGCTTGGTGCTCGGGCGTGCGGTCCCGCAACCCAATGAACACACGGATCGGCTGTTTAACCTGGGAGGACGGAACATCAAGCGCGGTGGCAATATCGTGTGAGCGTGGCCCGCCCGCCACCACGGCGCGCCCTTGTCGGCCTAGGTACTTCCACTTCTCCAGGGAGGCAGGGGAACCCGAGCGTTCCTTCTCCCGGGGCTTAGCCGCGCCGGGCAGGAACTCACGGTCAAGGGCATCCGCCTTGCGGTACGCAGTGTTGAGGATCTGGCGGATGACCACCTTGTCTGTCAGCACGGCCCCCAGCGCACTCATACCTGCCACGGCTAACGGCCAGGACACCATTGGCGGCATCCAGCGGCGCAGCTGGCGGTTGAAGCGCTCCGTGGACATCTGGATACCTTCACCGACCAGCAGCAAAGCGCCATAACCCAGTGAACCAAGGGCGATGCCCGCCAAGGTTTGCAAAGGGCCCCGCTGGTGGGGGTCGTCGACGAGGCGTTCGTGCTCAGAACGTCGTAAAGCAGCTGCGAGATACGTGCCCACCGTGACGGTGCCCATGGCGAGCTGCACAAACGGCGCGCTCTTGTCGCGGAAACGGCGCAGCCCGGATAACCCAGCCGCATCGCTGATACTGGTCACCAGATTGGCGGCACCCACGCCCACCGTGTGACCAGCGGCCTGACAAATAGCCACATTCGCCGTGGTCACCCACCACGGGTGCGGCAAAAGCGACGGCGAAATAGCGCCCCACGCAGCAACTTCCGCGCCCAAAATGCCCGCCGTGAAGTTCTCCGGTAAACGCCGCAAACCGGACATCCGCACCATCGGCGTCAAGTCAGCGAACAGTTCCATGGCATACAACGGTGCGCGCACGGCACGCTTGCGGTGAGGGCGCAACCGTTTAAGGGCATTCCGCGGAGATGTGAACATATGGTCCATTGTGGCAAATGAAGAAGACATGCGGTGAGCAGAAGGTGAACAACGCGTGATAGTTCGGTGATTTACCCGGTGTGCGGTCGCCTTATCCGGGAGTCGGGCCTACCCTGGCAGACATGATGTTGAAGCCGGACCCGCACATCATCGCCCACCGTGGAATGTCCGGGTTGTACCCAGAATCCACACTGCGTTCCTTTGAGGAAGCATTGAAACTTGATGGGGTGCACGGCATTGAATGCGACGTGCGGCTCACGCGCGATGGCCGACTGGTGGTCCACCACGACCCCTTTATCAACCGGACCTCCGACGGAGCTGGGCGCATTGCCAAGATGGATTTTGAGCACATCCGCACATTCAACTTTGGCACCAAGGAAGACCCGCAGCAGATCATGCTTCTGGACGAATTGCTGGACCTCCTCGAGGACTACCCGGACAAGCACATCTACATTGAAACGAAACACCCCACCCGCTACGGCCCTGAAGTGGACGAACAGACTGTGCGCACCCTGTGGTACCGCGGTATGAAGGAGGACCCGCGCGTCCACCTCATTTCCTTCTCCCACACCGCGATGCGGTACTTCAAGCAGGTTGTGCCTGATTTGGAAACGTTCTACCTGTTCCGCCTGCGGGAGATGAAGTGGAACAAGAACAACACCATGTTCTCCCGCCCTTACGGCGTGGGCCCGGCGTTGGCGCACCTCCGATCCAAGCAGGAACTGTTGGGCTACCGCGGGTTGAAAACATACACGTGGACCGTCAACCTGCCCAAGGACATGTTGTGGTGCCGCGAAAAAGGCGTGGATGCCTTTGCCACGGACCTGCCCCACTTGGCAGTGGACGTGTTCCGCGAGCACCCCATTACGCCAGTGTCTGCAGGGTAGCTCCAGCTCATTAAACTAGCGCACTAAGCTAGTGGGCATGGCCAAAAAGAACCGTAAGAAGGAAGATCTGCCTGAGGGCATGAGCCGCCGTCAAGCAAAGTTGGCGGCACGCGCAGCTGAACGCGCAGCGTTGCAGAAGGATCCGCGCCCGTACTCCGGTCTTGCCGCTGAGGCGGACCTTGTTGCTTTGCAGGAGTTCGTGCCGTCCGCCACCGCAAAGATCGAGGTCAACGGCACCCCGGTCACGTTGGCTACGGTGCTGCCAGGCGCCGGTGCCGCGCTGGTTCGCCCAGAGGAGGACGGCGGGGAGCGCATGGTGGCGCTCCAGGTCCAGTCCCACTCCATCAATCCGGGCCGCGACCTCGCGTACGCCCTCAACTGGGTTGTGAACGCGCAGCCAGGTGACACGCTCGGCTCCACCGTTGCGGATGGTTCGCAGCCAGAGCTCTCCACGCTTTTCGACGCTGCCCAGACCCTCACCGTCACCACCCACGACGACTTCAACTGGTGGTTCACTGACTCAGCCGCCGTGAACCCTCAGATCCAGCAGGCACTGGCCCGCGCCAACGATGCGATCATTCCGTCGGTGCAGGTTGCCTCGGAACTGCCGGGCGCGATCTGGTGGGTAAACCCGGGTGGTGGCAAGGCCCACATTCGGTGGGTCCGCCAGGAAGATGATGAGCGCCTGCTCCTCAACGCCCTAGCCCGCATCGCTGCTCGCGGTGAGCTCAACCTCGGTGAAGGCACCAAGTTCGCCGGCACCTTCCGCACCCATGGCCTCGTCGTCCCCGTCTTCGACCTGGACCCGACGGTGGAACCCGCCTCCTACGCCGATGCGCTGAGCACGCTCAACGCTGCCATCGAAAAGGAATACAGCAAAGACGCCCAGCTGAACGCGGATGAGCGCAAACAGCTGGAAAACATCAAATCCCGCCAGGTCACCATTTAGAAACCGCTCATGTCCACTGCATTTTCCCCCGACTCTGCTTCCTCAGATTCTGCTGCTTCTGGTGCTTCTGGCGCTTCTGGTGCTTCTGCTGCTTCCGCGCAGGCGCTGAAGCACCGCCCGAAAGGGCTGAACACGCGCCACCTCAACTTCATCGCCTTGGGCTCCGCCATCGGCACCGGTCTTTTCTACGGTTCGGCAGGCGCCATCCAGGCTGCTGGTCCCTCCGTGCTGCTGGTGTATCTGCTTGGTGGCGCGGTGGTGTACTTCATGCTGCGCGCCCTCGGTGAGATGGCGGTGCGCCATCCTGTCACCGGTTCTTTTGCGGAGTACACCCGTGCGCACATGGGTGGTGCCGCCGGCTACCTCACCGGCTGGATGTTCGCTTTTGAGATGGTCATTGTGGCCCTGGCGGACCTCACCGCTATTGGTATCTACATGGGCTTTTGGTTCCCCGACGTGTCCCGGTGGGTGTGGATTGTCGCCGCGCTCCTCGTTGTCGGTGCCGCCAACATAGCCAGTGCTAAAGCCTTTGGTGAGTTGGAGTTTTGGTTCACGGTGATCAAGGTCGGCGCGGTTGTTGCCATGATCATTGCCGGTGCTGCCGTTTTGGCGTTCGGCCTGTCTAGTGCTGAAACCACCGGTCCCGCCAACCTGGTCAATGATGGCGGTTTCTTTCCCAACGGTATTGAGGGCATGATCGCGTCCTTCATCCTCGTCCTCTTCGCTTTCGGTGGTACTGAGATCATCGGTGTTGCCGGTACGGAGGCCAAGGACCCGAAGGAGGCAATCCCGCGCTCGATCAACACGGTGCCGGTGCGCATCCTGCTTTTCTACGTGCTGTCCATCCTGATCATCCTGATGATCAACCCGTGGCGTTCCATCACCGGCGACCAGTCTCCCTTCGTGCAGATCTTCTCTGCCCTGGGTGTGAATTGGGCTGCTGGCCTGCTTAACTTCGTGGTCATCACTGCCGCGCTGTCTGCCATCAACGCGGACCTCTTCGGCGCTGGTCGCGTGCTCACCGGCCTGGCCAAGCAGCACTTCGCCCCGAAGATCATGGCTAAGACGGTGCGCGATGTCCCGGTGATGACCACGGTGATCCTCATTGCCGTCATGGTCATCGGTGTTGTGGCCAACACTCTCATTCCGGACCGTATCTTCGAAATCGTGGCATCCTTGGCCACCTTTGCCACCATCTTCGTGTGGTTGATGATCCTCCTGGCGCACCTGGCCTCACGCCGTCACATGACCCCGGAGGACGTCGCCGCCCTACCGTACAAGACGCCGTTCTTCCCGTACGGCCAGTACTTCGCGGTGGCGTTCATCCTGTTCACCTTCGGCATCATGCTGTGGTTGCCGGACTTCCGTGTTGCGTTTTTCGTCGGTGTCGCGTTCAGCATCATCACCGTCGCGATGTTTTACATCACGGGCCGTCATAAGCTTCCCGGCGTCAATGATCATGTGCCCGGAGCCACGCCTATCGACGACCCCAGGTAACTACCGCATTCCCCCAAACAGCTGCCCGGCGGCAGCGTCGTCCCATACGGCGACGTTGCCGACCTCGGTGTCAGCGAAGTGGGAAATGGGCACCGTTTCCGTATTAATCCCACCGCGCATAGCCAGGGCGAGCCGCGCCAGGTGCCACACGTGATCATTCTTGCCCACGGTGAACAGGTTGCTCCCCTTCAACGCCAATGGCACCACCCGGAACGGGTTGAACAGCACCTTCGGTGACACAACCGTGTGCATCAACGCGCCGAGGAATTCCCGCTGACGAGCCACCCGGTCAAGATCACCCATCGCCGTGGCACGGGTACGCACATACCCCAGCGCTGTCGGCCCATCCATCACTTGGCAGCCCGCCTGAATATCCAGGTTGGCTAGCGGGTCTTGGATTGGTTCTGGTGGGCACAGCTCAACACCACCCACCACATCTGTCAGACCTGCCAAACCTCCCATGCCCACTTCCGCATAACGGTCCACCCGCAAACCCGTGGCATTCTCCACCGTCTGACTGAGCAGTTTCGGCCCCCCAAAGGCAAAGGCCGCATTGATCTTGTCATAGCCGTAACCAGGGACTTCCACATAGGAGTCTCGTGGGATCGACAGCAACGTTGCCTTCCCCGTCGGTGGGATGTGGAACAGCATGATGGCGTCGGTGCGTCCTGTACCAATATCGCCACCCGTCCCTAGCCGCGCCACGTCTTCTTCTGACAAGCCCTGGCGGGAATCCGAACCCACGATCAACCAGTTTGTCCCCGCTGTATTAGCAATCCGCGCATCCGGCAACGCATCCACCCGCGTCAGCCGCGCATCCGCCACCAACGTGACAACAACTGCGCCCACCAGCACGATTGAGAGCACCCAGCCCAGGAGGTTGAGCGGGTTGCGCCGCCGCCGTGGCTTAGGCATCGGCCGCGGTGCGGGCCGTCCCACGGGCCTCG
>NZ_VXKH01000034.1 GCF_008693065.1 Corynebacterium tuscaniense
CGGTCCACGCCCGCCACCGCCGGTGCCGTCCCCGAAGAAGGCCTCGAAGATATCGCCGAACCCGAATCCGCCCCCGCCGGCGCCACCGGCGGCCTGCTCCATCGGGTCGCCTCCGCGGTCCACAATGTGCCGCTTATCCGGATCCAACAGCACTTCTTGCGCCAGGGAAATTTCGCGGAACTTCTCCGCCGCCTCATCCGTGTCATTCACATCCGGGTGATACTTGCGCGCCAAACGCCGGTACGCCTTCTTAATCTCCGAATCCGTGGCGTTCTTATCCACACCCAGGATGCCGTAGTAATCGCGTGCCACAGTTGAGTTAAGTCCTTTCTTCGCCGGCGAGAATCAGGCTGATGTAGTTTGCCACCGCCGCAACCTTTTGAATCGTACCGGGGTAGTCCATGTACGTTGGGCCGAGGACACCCAAACCACCAAACGTCTCCCCCGCAGTGCCATAACTGGTGGTCACGATACTGGCCTTCGCCAGATCCTCGTCCTCATTCTCCTTGCCAATAACCACGGAGACGTTACCCAGCTCCGGCAAATTAGCCAACAGCTTGAGCACCACCATCTGCTCCTCCAGTGCTTCCACGACACTGAGCAAATCCGTCGTCTTCGGCACCAGGTTCGCCGCCCCCGCAATCAACACACGGTCCGACGGTGTGTCCACCAGGGTGTCCATGATCACCGCGATCACCCGCGTGACGTGGTCTGCCACCGCTGGCGGCGGATCGGCAGCGAGGAGTGCCAGGGAGCTTGATGCGTCCGACATCGTCTTGCCAGCCAGGGCTCCGTTGAGGAGGTCGCGGAGGTAGGTGACCCCAGATTCGTCGATAAGCGAACTGAGCTCAACGTTGCGCTGATCCACGCGCCCGTTATCCGTTATGACCACGATCAACAGGCGACGCGGCGTTAACGCCACAACCTCACAATGCTTGATGCGCGAGACCGACAGCGTGGGCAACTGCACCACCGCTGCCTGGCGCGTGAGCTGCGCCAACAGGTGTGCCGAGCGCCGCATCACGTCTTCCAAGTCCACGCCGGACTCCAAGAAATCCGAAATCGCCCGACGCTCCGGCAACGAAAGCGGCTTGACCTCATTGATCGCATCCACGAACGCGCGATACCCCTTCTCCGTGGGCACACGCCCCGAGCTCGCATGCGGCTGTGCGATGTAGCCCTCCGTCTCAAGCACCGCCATGTCGTTGCGGATTGTTGCGGAGCTGACCTGGAGCTTATGCTTCTCCACCAGGGTTTTAGACCCGACCGGCTCCTGCATCGCAATGTAGTCCGCCACGATCGCCCGCAGGACTGCCTGCCTACGTTCGCGTGCGGGACTAGCCATTTTCGCTTCCTCCTTAGCACTCTAGAGCGTTGACTGCTAAGTCAGTGTAGCGTCGGATCACTCCGCCGCCAAGATATCCGTGATGATCCCGTCGGCCAAAAGCCGGCCAGCATCCGTCACCCGAATCCGCTCATCTACCTCCAGCAGCCCAGCACGCACATGCTTATCGACGACCCCCCGCGCCCCTTCCCCGACCCACCCCACCGGAATGCCTTCTTTGAGCCGCAGGCCCAACATGATCTGCTCAAAGTGGTGCTCATCATCGGTGATGGTCTCCATGCTGTGGATGGGTAGCTCGTGGCCCGCGAGCATCTGGTTGTAGCGCTCCGGGCGCTTCACGTTCATGTACCGCGTCCGGCCCACGTACCCATGCGCCCCCGGCCCTGCGCCCCACCAGTGCCCGCCACGCCAGTAGATGAGGTTGTGGCGGCACTTACCGCCGTCCTTCGCCCAATTAGACACCTCGTACCAGCCGTAGCCGGCCTGTTCGAATGTGTCCGCGATGAGCTCATACCGGTCCGCATACGTATCCTCCTGCGGGGCTGGCAGCTCGCCTTTCCGGATCTTCCGGGACATCGCCGTGCCGTCCTCCACAATCAGTGAATACGCCGACACATGATCCACCCCCGCCTCCAACACTGCTTCGAGGCTGCGCTTCACATCATCTTCCGTCTCCGTTGGTGTGCCGTAGATGAGGTCCAAGTTCACGTGCTCAAACCCGGCCGCCTGCGCCTCCTTCGCCGCTGCCACCGCCCGGCCCGGCGTGTGCTGCCGGTCCAACACCTTCAGAATCGGCGTGGACGCGGACTGCATACCCAACGACACCCGCGTGAACCCATGCGCCTTGAGCCCCTCGAAATACTCCGGACTCGTTGACTCCGGGTTCGATTCCGTAGTCACCTCCGCCCCCTCAGCCAGGCTGAACGTGTTCCGGATCCGTTCCAGGATCCTGCCCAAACCATCTGCCCCGAGCAGCGACGGTGTTCCCCCGCCGATGAACACCGTGTCCGCTGGCCGCCCCCTTTGTCCGGCTCGTTCAACCGCCAGCTCCAGCTCCTGCTCCAACGCATCCAAGTACGCCGCATAGCTCGTCTCCGTCTCCGACGGGGTATACGTATTGAAATCGCAATACCCACACCGTGTTGAACAAAACGGGACGTGCACGTACACGCCAAAAGCGTCAGTAGCCTTAGGACTCATACCTGCCCATCTAAGCAGACTCACGCCACTGCCCCCTTGGCCCGGTTCCTCGCCACCTCCGCCTGAACTTCCCGCACAAACTTCCCCGGGTCCCGCAACAACTCCGCCGGCGAGTACCTCAACACCGACATCCCCTCATTCCGGATCCGGTTCTCCCGCTTCTTCTCCTCTAACAACACCTGTCCCGCCTCCCCGTACTCTCCCGAGTACTTCACATCCCCATCAATCTCCACCACTGTCCAGCCTTCGACGAGGAGGTCGGCGCGGTAATTGCCACCGCAAAGCGATGCTTGTGCCTGCACATTCAACCCGACACGGATGAGTAGCCCCCGCGCGTATGGTTCGAACGGCGACTCCGAACAGGCCACGGAGAACTCCACCGCATCACGCACATTCCGCACTCCACGCACCGGCCCCAGCAACGCAACTTGCCTGCGCATTTCTTCGAGTTCCATCCCCAGCCCTCTCAACCAATCCGCTGCCACCAGGCCGGCGACGAACCCATGATGCCGAGCAATTTCCACAAACACCCGAAACAACCTCGGCGTCCGCACCCCACCCACGTGCAGAATTTCTTCCTCCGCCAGCGCCAACCGGCGGTACAGAGTCCCAGCCTGCCACTGCGTCCGCGGCGGAATCGCCGGCAGCGCCAACTCAACCGGCTCGCGAGCACTGCCCGCCACCCACATTCCGTGCATCCGCGCCGCCGAATACCCCGTCAACACCGCACGATGAGCACCCAACCCCACCGCATACGCCCGCAGAAACGCTTTCTCATAGTCCGGCAAATCCTGGTAACTCTCGGTACGAATCGCCTTATCTCTGCTCAGCAGAGTCACTGACCCGTCCTGGATCCCCTCCAACACCTCGCGGCTGTGCCCCGGAGCGGTCCGCAAATTGATAATCATGGCTGCCAAATCGGCTCGTCTCATATCCCCCATAAACACAGCTTCAGTGATGGCGCTCCGCTTGTCGAGCTTTACCGTTTTCCCCCTGTGAAATTCGCTTGGTTATCCACAGGCGGATGCTTTCAGCTGTCCCCCACCGGTTCGTTCCCGTCCAAAGCGTGATGAATGAATTGCAATAAATGAACTGCAATAAATGATTTCAAATGAACCAGGTGGGCGAATCAGTTTCTGCAAAAATCTGGCGGAACATCCTGGTTTATTTGAAAACGTTTATTGCAGTTTGCGATTTGAGGCGCTTGGGGGGCATCAGCTGGAACCGAGGCGGGTCTAGAGCAGACTTTGCGCCACGAACTAGGCGCCGCGGCGGGAGCGCTTGGCTGCAACCTTGGCTACGATGGCATCCACACGTGCGCGTTCCTCAAGGAACTTCGGTGGGTTGGAACCTCGCATAGCGCGGGTGAAGCCAGGATGTTCAGCAGCCACGGCGTCGAGCCATCCATCGACGGCGGATTCCACTAGCTCACCGACACGGGCGTAGAGGTGCGGCAGGGACACTGCGGCGAGGTTCTGGGCCACCATGTCGGTTTGTTCGAGGGTAAAGTCCACTACTTCACCGAGGTGCTGGACGATGAGGTCGGTGCGCTGGGCGCATGCTTCCGACATGTCCTTTACCGGGGAGGGGGAAGGGAGCGGGAAGAGTTCGAAAAGCCCAGCGGCATCGAGACGTTCAGGTTCGGGGATACGTTCCTCGGCCGGCAATGCCGCGGAGATCGACCCAGCGCGCACACCAGACACGAGCGCCTGTCGGAGGCCGATCAGTTCACCGACAACGCGACGTGCGTCAATACGCGCATCGTCGACGATTTCAGAAAATTCGGCAAGGCAGTCGTCGGTGAGTTCACCGTCGTAATCGGCGATGGCTTCGGCGATGTGCTCGATGTACTCGGCAACCTCGTCGCCGATGTTGTAGACCTCTTGGGTCAGCTCGCGGTGGCGCAGCGTCGCAGCGGTCCGGTGCACACTCGCCTCCTTGGGGTTGACCGGATTGGTGGGTTCGGTGGCCAACATTAAGCCAGAAATTCACAGGTTCTTGTACGGCGCGCCGGGAGAGCGGGAAACAGGGGTAGCAAACCAGAAATTTAGGGGTACAGCTTCCGCATCTGGTGGTCGAAGCTCTTGAGCACCGCTGGGCGCTTCACCTTCAGGGACGGGGTCAGTTCGCCGTCTGCTTCTGTGAGGTCGCGCGGGAGGATGCGGAACTTCTTGATCGCTTCTGCTTTACTCACGGCCTGGTTGGTGCGGTTGATGGCGTCCTGGATTTCCATGCGCAGATCATTGCGCTTGGCCAGCCGGTAGGTGGGGGTGTCCGGGTCGATGCCGCGTTCTGCCTTCCATGTGTTCAATGCGTCTTCGTCTAAGGCGACGAGCACACCGATGAAGGGCTTGCCATCACCGACTACAACTGCTTGAGAGATGAGCGGGTCTTGGCGGAGCAGCTCCTCGAGTGGCTGCGGAGCAACGTTCTTACCGCCGGAGGTGACCAGGATGTCCTTCTTGCGGCCGGTGATGGAGATGTTGCCGTCATCATCGAGGTGGCCGAGGTCGCCTGTGTGGAAGAAGCCGTCAATAAGCGCTTCCTTCGTGGCTTCCTCGTTCCGCCAGTAACCAGTGAAGACGCCGGGGCCGGAGAAGCAGATCTCGCCTTCCTCGGTGAGTTTCACGGTGTAGCCCATCATTGGTTTGCCCACGCTGCCAATCTTGCGGTCGTCACCGAAGCTGAGCGCAGCGGCGGAGGAAGTTTCGGTCAGCCCATAGCCTTCGTAGACCGGCAGGCCGGCGCCACGGTAAAAGTGGCCGAGCGGGATGCCCAGGGCGGAACCACCGGATATGCCGTAAGCCATTTTGCCGCCGAGCGCTTCGCGGATCTTGGAGTAGACGAGCTTGTCAAAGAGAGCCCGCTTCGCCCGCAGGAGCAGCGATGGGCTGCCGTGGTCAAGTGACTCGGAGTAGGCGATGGCGGTTTTCTCCGCATCGGCGAAGATTTTTGCGCCGATTGCGGAGCCATCGGAGGCTTTTCTGCGTGCCGCGTCACGCACCTTCTCATACACACGTGGCACACCAAGCACGAGATCCGGCTTCACACGCTGGAACTCAGCAGCAATGGTGGACACGTCCTGCCAGTGGGTTTGGGTGGTTTCGCCGATCGTGGCAGCCAGGTGCACGGAGCGCGCCATGACGTGAGCCAGGGGCAGGTAGGTGACCACCTTGTTGCCGCGGTGAGCCACCTGGCCAGCCGGGTGAGCCAAAAGACCACGAATCTGGAAGATCCAGTTCAGGTGGGTGATCATGCAGCCCTTGGCACGGCCGGTGGTGCCGGAGGTGTACACCAAGGAGGCAATGTCATCGTGGTGGATTCCGGCTATGCGCTCATCCAGCTCAGCGTCAGTGACGGACTGCCCGGCTTCCTTGAGGGTGGCGATGGCGCCGGGTTCATCGTCGAAAAGCATGATCTCGCGGAGATCCGAATCGATGACCGCGGAGAACATGCTGCCATGCTCTGGGCGCTCACCGATGGCGATGACGGCACCGGAATCTTCGACGATCCACTGCACCTGGTCCAGGGAGCTCGTGGGGTAGATCGTGGCGGTGGTCAGGCCGGCGGCCATGATGGCAAAGTCCACCAATGCCCACTCGTAGCGCGCACCGGACAGCAGGGCGACGCGGTCCCCCTTCTGCGCCCCCAAAGCGATGAGCCCCTTAGCCACTTCGCGCACCTCGGCAACAAATTCCGTCGCGGTGACATCCCGCCACTCATGAGCTTCAGGTTTAGTGAACAACACAGTGTCCGGGCGGGCTTCTGCGTTGGCCACAAGAGCCGAGTAGCAGTTCTCATCTGGTGCGACGGTAAACGGTGCCGGGGTGGTGTAGGTGGACAAGGCCATAACGATAAAACTCCCTTCGAGGTACTTTTTCTAAAGAAAATACCGGGAAGGGAGTGTGCTCGTGGCAGATTCAGAAAGTTTTTGTTAACTACGCCACATTTAACGGTACAAGCGGTCAATGTCCTTCTTGTAACGCTCGAAGACCACGTTGCGCTTGATCTTCATCGTCGGGGTCATCTCCCCGGAATCCTCGGTTAGATCTCTGGTCAAAATGCGAAACTTCTTAATCTGCTCCGCGTGGCTGACGGTGCGGTTCACTTCATTGACAGCGTCCTGGACGTAGGCGCGCAACTCAGGGGTCTTCACCAACTGACGCAGGTG
This sequence comes from Corynebacterium tuscaniense, assembly GCF_008693065.1. Classification (GTDB taxonomy): domain Bacteria; phylum Actinomycetota; class Actinomycetes; order Mycobacteriales; family Mycobacteriaceae; genus Corynebacterium; species Corynebacterium tuscaniense. The sequence goes on from NZ_VXKH01000034.1 coordinate 6,717, forward strand.
GGTGGACTCTGGAACGTTATTGGTGGCCTTCCAGCGGCGCAGCTCGTCTTCATCGAGGGTGACCAACACACCCACGTAGGGTTTGCCGTCGCCCACGATGAGGGCTTGAGAGATGAGCGGGTCACCGCGCAGAATATCCTCCATCGGGCCAGGCGACACGTTCTTACCGCCAGCGGTGACAATGAGGTCTTTCTTGCGGCCGGTGATGGTGATGTAGCCATCCTCATCAATCTCACCCAAGTCACCGGTGCAGAACCAGCCGTCCTTGATTGCCTCAGCGGTGGCTTCCGGGTTGTTCCAGTAACCCTTGAATACGCCGTCGCCTTTGAAGCAAATCTCGCCGTCTTCATTGATCATTGCGGAGTAGCCGTTGAGAGGCTTGCCGACGGTGCCGATCTTGGTCTCCTCACCAAAGTTCACGGCTGCGGCAGCGGCTGTTTCGGTAAGCCCGTAGCCCTCACAAATCGGCAGTCGCGCACCGCGGAAGAAATGGTTGAGGTGCTTGGACAGTGCGGAGCCACCAGAGATAGCAAATTCGGCCTGACCACCGACAGCGTCGCGCAGTTTCTTGTACACCAGTCGGTCAAAAATCGAGCGTTTCACCTTCAGACGTAGCGACGGCCCCTCCGGAGTATCCAACGCCTTGGAGTACGCCACTGCGGCCTTCTCCGCCTCGAGGAAGGTACGTGCCGCAAAGCTGGAACTATCGGCGGCCTTGTTGTAGGCGCCGTCGCGCACCTTTTCAAAGATGCGTGGCACGCCCAGCAGCATGTGAGGTTGGAAACGCTGAAGCCCCATAACGATGGTGCGGGTATCAGACCAGTGGATCTGGTGGGCACCAGCAATGGTGGAGGCCAGCGCGACAGCGCGGGCAAGAACGTGCGCCAGTGGAAGAATGGTGACGTAGCGGGCATCGGGGCGGGTAGCAATGGTGTGGCCAATCGGGTGGGTCAAAAGCGCCACTGCCTCATGCGCCCACACCAGGTGGGTGAGGATGCAGCCCTTGGGGCGGCCGGTGGTGCCGGAGGTGTAGACGAGTGAGGCCAAGTCGTCGTGCTGGATGCGGGCAATGCGATCGTCGATAACAGCATCTTCGACATCTTTGCCATCCTCAGCGAGAATCTCGAGCGCATCCCCTGCGAAGGAAAGTGTGCGCAGCAGCTGGGATGGGGAATCTTTCAGCCGTGGCGTGCCATCCTCACCCAACACCAGGTTGTCGTAGAGGTGGCGGTTTGCTTCCGTGTCCGTGACCACCACGCGCGCACCGGAATCCTCCACGATCCACTGCACCTGGTGCTCCGAGGAGGACGGGTACACAGGCACACTCGATGCACCAGCAGCCCAGATAGCAAAGTCCATGACCGCCCAGCTGTAACTGGAATCAGCCATCAGCCCCACGCGATCACCGAACTCAATGCCATTAGCAACTAGGCCTTTGGCAACAGCACGGAACTGCTCCATGAACTCGCGGCCGGTCACTTCTACCCAGTCATGGCCCTCCGGACGGGAGAACATCACCTTGTCGGGGTTCTCCGTGCACTGCTTGATCACGAGTGTCAGGCAGTTCTCGTCGGGCGCGAGCGTAAAGCCTGCTGGGGTGGAATACGTCTTGCTGGGAGTAGTCACGGACCTACCTTTCGCTACTTTTCACGACCTTCGCGGTGTGTCGAACAATACAAAACCGTACCCTGTGTGGGGCGGGTAACGCACACTTAGTTAGCCACTTTCGTAGGAGAAATTAGGCCGGGATACGGCAGGATGAAGCGAGCGCCACTGTTCTTTGGCAGAATGCAATAGTGTGGCTGACACCGACCTCCTCGAGAATCTTGCAACCGCCTACGGCTTCTCCCTCACCTACCGTGGGCTGACCAATGAGACTGTAGCGTCCCCGCGTGAATCCCTGGTCACGCTGCTTCAGGCTCTCGACGTCCCTTTGTCGGATGACCCTTCAGATGAGGAACTTTCGGAGGCGCTCGATACGTGGCGGCGCCACTGGGCAACCCGCCCCCTGCCGCCAGTTCTGGTGGCAAAGGAGGGGGAAGAAAAATCCTTCACCGTACATGTCCCGGAGGGTGCCCCTGCCGATGTGTGGGTCACGCTCGAGGATGGTTCCACTTCACCCGTCTACCAGGATGAGAACTGGAATCCGCCCACATGGCGTGATGGCATCGAGTGGGGTGAGGCATCCTTCCACACCCGCGGAGATCTGCCGGTGGGGTGGCATCGGATCCACCTAGCGTCGACAAGCGAACAGGCTGAAATTGCACAAGAATGCACTCTTGTGGTGACGCCGCGGCTGCTGACCACAAATCTTGAGCTCGTGCAAAATCCCGCATGGGGCATGATGGCGCAGCTGTATTCGGTGCGTTCAGAGCAGTCCTGGGGTATTGGTGATTTCCACGATTTGGGCGAACTCGCGGCGGTGGCTGCGCGTCACGGCGCGGATTACCTGCTGATCAATCCGGTTCATGCAGCACAGCCTTTCCCACCCGTGGAGGATTCGCCCTACCTGCCCACATCACGCAGGTTTGTCAATCCCATTTATATTGCGGTGGAAGATGTGCCAGAGTTTGAGCTTTTGGACGCGGAAACACGTAGCGAAATCGACGAACTGTCCGCCGACCTGAAAGCGCGCAACCGCTCAGCGGACTTCATTGAACGCAACACGATCTTTGACACCAAGCTGGCTGTCCTGCAGGAGCTGTACTTCCTCTTCGAGGAATCCGGCGACCACGAGGCTTTTGATGCATTTATTGCGGATCAGGGCGAAGGGCTGGTGGCCTTTGCCCAGTGGTGCGCCCAAGCGGAGATTGACCGGGATACTCTCGCCGCCGACGATAAGCACCGCATCGTTGTACCAGTTGAGCAGCAGGAGGAACTCGCCCGGTTCTACATGTGGCTGCAGTTTGTCGCGGACCGGCAACGCGCCGCTGCGCAGGCCAAAGCTGTGCAGGCAGGCATGCGCATTGGCATCATGACGGACCTGGCAGTGGGTGTTCACCCAGACGGAGCCGATGCGACGACGCTACGCAAGGTTTTGGTTCCGGATGCTTCAGTAGGCGCCCCGCCGGATGGCTACTCCCAGCAAGGCCAGGACTGGTCCCAACCACCGTGGAACCCGTATAAGTTGGCGGAGGCTGGCTACAAGCCATGGCGTGATCTTCTGCGCACCGTGCTCTCCCATTCCGGTGGCATCCGCGTGGACCACATCTTGGGTTTGTTCCGCCTGTTCTGGATTCCCCGCATGTCAACGCCTTCTCACGGCGCGTACATGAATTACGACCATGAGGCAATGCTGGGCATTCTCGCGTTGGAGGCGCAGCGCGCCGGTGCCGTCGTTGTCGGTGAGGATCTGGGCACGTTCGAGCCATGGGTGCAGGACGTTTTGCGGGATCGCGGCGTGCTGGGCACATCTGTCATCTGGTTTGAGCACTCCCCCACTGATGGCCGCCCGTTGGGCCAGCAGGAGTACCGCCACCTGGCGCTGTCCTCCATTGGCACGCACGATCTGCCACCGACTGCCGGGTACCTATCCGGCGCACACAATGCGTTGCGCAATGAGCTGGGGCTTATGAGCGACGCGTTGGAGGACATCGACGCCACCGATGTCGCCTGGCAGCGCGACGTCCTGGACACGGTGCGCGAGTCCGGGGCTTTCGCCGGAACGGACCTGGCGGATAAGCAGTTCGCCGGACTGGGCCGTGATGAACGTGGCGATGTGGACGAACTCGTCCTGGGCCTAACGCGCTTCATCGCTGGCACTAATTCCGCACTCACCTGCACAAATTTGGTGGACATGGTGGGTGACAAACGGGTACAAAACCTGCCTGGCACCAACTCAGAGCAATATCAGAACTGGTGCGTACCCTTGTGCGACAAGGACGGCAAGGCCGTGCTCATTGAGGATCTGGAAAACATGGAGCTCTTCCGCAGAATGGCAGAGGCTTCCGCGCGTCCGTCACGCCACTAGCTCTTGAGCATGATCCAGATTCTTAAGCATGATCTAGATCATGCTTAAGATGCCCGCGATGAGCACGAGCGCAATAAGCACCCAGAGAGCTTGGGTGACACGCGAACGCGGGTACTTCCTGCGCGCCTTGGGGAGCTTCTGATCCTCCCTGCGCAGGTCTTCGGGGTTAGCCATGGAAACCTACTCTACGTCGCCTTGCGTTGAATCCCCCAAAACTGCAGCGAGCCAGTCCACTCCGCGTACCAACCCAACGGCAGCGACGCCGGCAGCAGGCAGTGCAAAGATGAGCACGAGAGGCAACTGCACCCAGGGAGTCGTCTGGGTCAGGCTGAATCCAATATCGATCACGCACACCAAACTACCGGGTTAGACTGTGGTGCCATGAACTCCCCCGTTGAAGTGACGTGTCCGGCTGGGACGGTGGTGGGGGTGGCGCACGGCGCCACTGCCTATTTCCATTCCATTGAGTACTCGCAGATTCCGGCACCTTTTGACGATGCGGTTCCGGCCGAAAAGGGCTTGCTTATTGACGCGACACGGGAGCGCCCGGACGCCGTCGCCCTGTCCATCGTCACCCCAGCTGGCGCCACTGATGCGGATGATTTGCCGGTGCTGGTACACATTCACGGTGGACGTTTTGAAACGGGGGACCATACCAACCCGGCCTCACCTGGCGAGGCACTAGCCGCGAACGGCGTGATCTTGGTGCGCATTGGTTACCGGATGAAACTTCCTGGCCTGGCTCGCTTTCATGATGATCAGCCGCATCATTTCCGCGCTGTGGATGATGTGGCACTGGGGTTGGAGTGGGTGCAGAAGAATATTGAGGCCTTCGGTGGAGATCCCACGAACGTAACGTTGTCAGGCCATTCAGCTGGCGCGGCGATCGTGCTGTGGCTCATGCGCAACGACCACTACCGTGGCGCTTTTCGGCGTGCTCTGGCACTTTCCCCAGGGTTCCCCCGAATGAGCTATGCGCAACGCAAATCCGTCATTCGGGCTGGTGCCGGTATCCCGCTGACCCGTGATGCACTGAACCGCGCTAAGCCGAAGGTTTTGGAACGCGCCTACCGTACGGTGCGGACACGCTACTTTACGGACATGGCGCTGGGCCCAGGTCCGCTTGAACCGGAGGAAATGGCTGAGGTGGATCTGGTGATCACCACCGTGGAGGAGGAAATGTTTGACAGCACCGTCAAACATGACAAGCTCAGGCTTGGGTGGCTCATGATGGCACTACCCGGCTTCCTCATTGGGCTAAAACCAGGCATGTACCGGCCGTTTTTGAAACGCCTGAAAGCACGCAACCCCAAGCACATTGCCGGTGAGTTCTTCTCCGCCAACCTCATCCGTCGCTGGGTCGATGACGTTGCCCAACGCGCGCCCGGCACCGTCTGGCAGGCTGAACTTGTCTCCGACGCCACCACGCGTGCACGCCACTGTGCCGAACTCGCCCCCATTTTCGGTGCCGCCCCTTACGAGACCGGTACTGGCCTGAACGCCTGTCTTATCCGCTACGTCACCACCGGCGAACCAGGCTGGGCACCCTATGGCGCCGAGAAGAATGTTCTGCGCGTGAACCTCTCCGGCGAACATCCAACGCTGGTCACCGATCCATTGGGGTATCTCCGCGGAGTGTTTTCACGAAAGTACTAGCAGCCCGACGAAGCCCGGGCGGTTAGCACCAAACAGAGCGCAGGCGCACGTCCGCAAGTTCCTCAACGAGCCATGGGGAGAACACGAATGGTGTGAGTTCAACCGCAGCAACAAGGTCCGTCGGGTCTACCCACGTGAACTCTTCAACTTCATCCCTGCTTGGGTGTAGTCTTGCGCCGGCAATCAAGCGTGCGGCGTACACCGGGCAGATTTCGTTTTCCACCACACCTGATGCGTCCACGGCGTGGTAGCGGAAGTCCGGCAGAACTGGGCGCAGATCCGCAATATCGCCAGACTTCAGCCCCAGCTCCTCGATGGAGCGGCGAACAATGGCGTCCTCAACGGATTCACCTGGGCCGGGATGGCCACAAAAACTGTTGGTCCACACACCCGGCCAGGTTTTCTTGCTCACGGCACGACGAGTGAGAAGGAGCTGCCCCGAGTCATCAAAGAGCCATGCCGAAAACGCAAGGTGCAGTGGCGTTGCATCCGTGTGCACAACCGTTTTCGCTTCGGTGCCGATCGGCTGGCCGGCCTCATCCAGTAGAACAACCTGCTCCATAAGCTCGGAAGACACTGTCATCGTCGCTTCCTCCTCGCTGTTGATTAGTTGTTGAGGTTACCCGTGAAGACAATATTGCCGATGTGGAACTTCGCCTGCGACAGGCTCCCCGGACTCACGTCAAAGGCGTACTGCACATTCATCGTGGCACCGGCTCCCAACGGCAGGTCCAATCCTTCAAACTCAAGCCCCGCGGACTCAGCGCTTATGCTGCGTGCGGACTGGCTGCCGTTGTATGTCAACGTTGGAGAGCCGAGAGCGTCCACCGGCATCGGCGAATCAGAGGTATTGTGCACCGCGACGGTAACAACCGTGCCACCCGAAGCTGAGCGGCTGCCCTGCCACTTGTAGGACACCGGCATGGCCGGGTCCTCCACGGACTCACCTGAAATCTCAGTGGTTTCTTTCGGGCTGACCTTCTCAACGGCAAAAGGCTCGGGGCCTTCCGTTTCTGTGGCCACGCCCGTCGTTGGTGTGATTGTGCCGTCCTGGCCTTCCACACCATCATTACTAACGCAGCCGGACAGTGTGAAAGCCAAGCAGGCCACGGCACCAACGGCAGCGACCCGAAGTGTGTGAGCAGACATGGCCATTACTCTACAGCCCAACAGCACCGCTGTTGCACCCGTGTAGGTTGATGTCCGTGCAACCTTTATTTCGTGTTCTTCGTAGCGCTTCCGCCCTGTGGCCCTACTACCTGGGCATTGTTCTCATCTCCTCGGTGACTGCCGGTTTGGCTTTGGTCTCACCGTTTATTCTGCGTGAGGCAACAAACACGATTGTTGGTGCCATCCAGGAGGGCCCGGATGCAGCCGGTGCGGCGATAACCACGATCTTGTGGTTGGCCATCGCGTTGTTTGCGGCGCAGTCTGTGGACACTCTCATGCGCAACGTGGGTGGCTATTTGGGTGATGTGGTGGCGGCCCGTATCCGCCAGGTGTTGTCCACTCGGTACTTTGCCAAGTTATTGTCGCTGCCTCAACGGTATTTCGATGGCCAGGTTACCGGCACGATCATTGCCCGGCTGGACCGTTCCATCATGAACATCACGCAGACGGTGCAGAGCTTTTCCAACACGCTGCTGCCTATGCTGCTGCAGGTGATTGCGGTGCTGGGAATCACGGCCTATTTCTACTGGCCACTGACCATCCTGCTTTTGCTACTCTTCCCTATTTATCTCGGGCTCACAGCGCTGACCTCGAAGAAGTGGCAGAAGTTTGAGCAGGGCAAGAATGAGCAGATCGACCTTGCTAATGGCCGTTTCGCTGAGGTCGTTGGTCAGGTGAAGGTGACTAAGTCCTTCGTGGCGGAGTCGCGTGAATTGGATAAGTTTGGTGGACACTACGGTCAGACCATTGAGCTGACTAAACCGCAATCACGCTGGTGGCACTCCATGGATGTGGCCCGTGGCATGGCCATGAACGTGATCTTCTTTGGCATTTATCTGGTTCTGTTCAAAGAAACCCTGAATGGTCGCTTCACCATCGGTGACATGGTGATGTTGGTCCAGTTGGTTGCCATGGCGCAGCACCCGGTACAGATGATGAGTTGGCTGGTGGATTCTGCCCAGCGCGCCATTGCCGGTTCGCGTGATTATTTCAAGGTGATGGATGAAGAGGTGGAGGAATCCGCCAACACCCAGGTTGTTGCCGCGACGGCGGCATCGGATGTGCCGGTGCTGGATACAACGGCGGTGCCTGCCTTGCCTGAGCAGGAGCCGATGGTGCGCTTTGATCAGGTGTCCTTTGCTTACAACGCTGGTGAGCCGGTGTTGGATGGCATCAGTTTCACCGCGCGGCATGGGGAGAAGATCGCACTCGTGGGTGAGTCTGGCGGCGGGAAGTCCACTCTGGTCAATCTGCTCATGGGCCTGTACCCCATCAATGCGGGCACGCTCACGGTCTGTGGCACGGATATTGATGCAGCGGATATTGAGCAGGTGCGAGCCTCCGTGGGGGTTGTCTTTCAGGAGCCAGCGTTGTTTTCCGGCACGATCCGAGAAAACATCGCTTACGGCAAGCCGGATGCCACGGATGAGGAGGTCATCGCTGTGGCCAAGCGCGCGAACGCGCACGGCTTCATCACCAGCTTCGCGGACGGCTATGACACGGTCATTGGTGAGCGTGGCCTGCGCTTGTCCGGTGGACAGAAGCAGCGAGTAGCAGTGGCGCGCGCAATGCTCAAAAACGCGCCCATTCTGGTGCTCGATGAGGCAACCTCAGCACTGGACACGAAGTCAGAGCGCGCCGTCCAGGCTGGCCTGGAGGAGTTGATGAAGGATCGCACCACCATCATGATCGCCCATCGCTTATCGACGATTGCGGATGCCGACACCATCATCACCCTCAAAGACGGCCACATCGATGAGATTGGCTCTCCCGCGGAGCTTGCTGTTTCCGGTGGTATCTACTCAGAACTGCTGGCGCTCACTGCATCCACATCCGCCGCTGACCGCAAGCGACTCAAGGCTTTCGGCCTGCGAGATGGTGCCTTGGAGGACGAGGAATCAGAAGAAGAGCCTGAATTGTATTCGGGAGTCCATCCCAAGCTGAGTTGTACAGTGGCCCCCATGCAGTTCCCTAGTCTCGAAACCCTCCGTGCCCGTGGCACCCGCAAGTGGACCCAGTACAGCGACGATGTGCTGCCGTTGTGGGTTGCTGAAAGCGATTTTCCTACCGCTGAGCCAGTGAAACGCGCGATCCAGGATGCGGTGGACCGAGAGATGTTTGGGTACACCCCGACACACCATAAGCTCGGCGATGCTCTCTCCGATTTCTACGCGGAGCGCTACGGCTGGCGCCCGAACCCAGAGTGGGTCTTTCCGGTTGCGGACGTGGTGCGCGGAATGCTGTTGGGCGTCGAATACTTCACTAAACCGGACTCTGCCGTCATTGTCCCGGTGCCGTCCTACCCACCGTTCCTGGAAATCCCGGCAACCGCTGGCCGCGAAATGGTGGAAGTTGGTGCGAAGAACGGGCTTGATCTCATGGAGGTAGAGGCTGCATTCAAGAATGGTGCTGGTTCCATTCTGTTGGCCGCACCGAATAACCCGTGGGGTTACCTCTTCGGTGCGGAAGAACTTGCACAACTGTGCGCCATCGCCGATAAGTACGGTGCGCGTGTGCTCGTGGATGAAATCCACGCGCCTATCGTCTACCCCACCGGCGGGAACCGTCACATCTGCGCGGCGAGTGTCAATGACGTATCCGCCAACGTGTGCATCACGGTGACAGCAACGTCCAAGGCATGGAACATCGCTGGTTTGAAGTGTGCCCAAATGGTCTTTTCCAACGCAGAGGATGCGAAGGTCTGGGGTGGGCTGACCGGTGTGGCCAAGGACGGAACAGGCACCCTGGGCATTGTGGGAGCGGAGGCCTGTTACCGATACGGCACTGAAGCACTGGAAGACCAGCTGGTGGCGTTGCAGAAGAACCGCGACTGGCTCGCGGATAGCCTGCCGGAGGCTATCCCTGGGGTTGAGTTCACCCGACCGGATGCCACCTACCTGATGTTCTTGAACTTCCAGGACACGGCGATTGGCAATGATCCGTTGCCGGCACAGTGGCTGCGCCGCAATGCCAAGGTCGCTCTCAATGAGGGAGCAACTTTTGGCGCCGGTGGTGAACACCATGTGCGCTTGAACTTTGCCACAAGTCCGGAGATCTTGGCCGAGGCAGTGGAACGGATCTCTGCAGCTATTCGCACAGCTGGGTAACCTCGGTGTGCATGAAAGAGCACACTGACCCGCAAGGATTGATCATCGAGGCTGATGCCAGCGAGTATGCAACCCCGGCCCCTGCTCCCGGCAACGAGCCTTGGCAGCGCCCGGACCCGCAGTGGTACAAGGATGCTGTTTTCTACGAGGTGCTCGTGCGTGCCTTTTACGATCCGGACGATACGGGTTCCGGCACGCTGAAGGGTGTTGAGGAGAAGCTTGATTATCTACAGTGGCTCGGCGTTGATTGCCTCTGGCTGCCACCTTTTTATGATTCACCACTGCGGGATGGTGGCTACGATATCCGTGATTTTCGGAAGGTCCTGCCCGAATTTGGCACGGTAGAGGATTTCATTTCGCTGGTGGATGCAGCACACAAGCGCGGCATCCGCATCATCACGGACTTTCCCATCAACCACACCTCGGATGCTCACCCGTGGTTCCAGGAATCACGCCGTGATCCAGAGGGCCCGTATGGGGACTTTTATGTGTGGACAGATGATCCGTCGGAGTACAGCGAAGCGCGCATCATCTTCATTGATACGGAGGAGTCCAACTGGACGTATGATTCGGTGCGCAAACAGTACTTTTGGCACCGATTCTTCTCCCACCAGCCGGATCTGAATTATGACAATCCGGCGGTGCAAGACGCCATCATTGATGTCATTCGTTTCTGGCTTGACCTAGGCATGGATGGCATCCGCCTTGACGCGATCCCGTACCTCTTCGAGCGCGAAGGCACAAATTGTGAGAACCTGCCGGAAACCCACCAGTTCATCAAACGCGTGCGCACGCTTTTCGACGAAGAATATCCCGGCCGCTTCCTCCTCGCCGAAGCCAACCAGATGCCGGATGAAGTGGTGCAGTACTTCGGTTTCGGTGAGGATGGCTCGGGGGATGAATGCCAAATGGCGTTCCACTTCCCCGTCATGCCACGGATTTTCATGGGTATTAGCCAGGAGAAGGCACAGCCCATCATCGATATCCTGCGGGAAACCCCAGCTATTCCAGACACCGCCCAGTGGGGCATCTTCCTGCGTAACCATGATGAGTTGACTCTGGAAATGGTGTCTGAGGAAGAGCGTGATTTCATGTACGCCACCTATGCCTCGGAACCACGGATGCGAGCAAATGTGGGTATCCGTCGCCGCTTGGCACCGCTTCTGGGTGGGCACCGTGACCGCCTTGAGTTGGCACACGCTTTGTTGCTTTCCCTGCCTGGTTCACCGTTTCTGTACTACGGCGATGAGATTGGCATGGGTGACAACATCTGGTTGCCTGACCGTGATGGTGTGCGCACGCCCATGCAATGGAGTGCGGACCGCAATGGTGGTTTCTCCCGCGCGCAACCGGAGCAGCTTTACCTGCCCGCAATCCGCAATGACACATACGGCTATCAGGCAGTGAATGTGGAATCGCAGATGGAACGCGAAAACTCTCTGCTGCACTGGGTGCGCGAACGCGTGCACATTCGCAAGCAGTACAAGGCCTTCGGCCGTGGTGACTACCAGGAAGTTGATCACTCGAACCCCCAGGTGCTGGCGTTCATCCGCGAGTTTGAGGGCGAGCGCATCCTGTGCGTGAACAACATGAGTTCCCTGCCCCAACCAGTGGAGATGAACTTGAGCCACCTGGCCGGGGTAACTCCGCGTGAGCTGTCAGGCAACGTGGAATTCCCCGCCATCGGTGAACTGCCATGGCTGGTCACCTTGGCACCACATGGCCACTTTTGGTTCGACATTTCCGGCAATTAACTCACAAGAAAGGGCCAGCCTTCCCCATGGATCTGCACTCTGCACGCTTTTATGGCGCTAAATCTGAACCCATTGAATCCTCCGCTGTCACCGCGGAGGTGCCCGCAGGTAATTACGCCTGGCAATTGATGGATGTGGTGCATGGGGGTGTGCGTGATGTGTACCAAGTCGTCGTCGATAAGCACCTCGATGAAGATGTCCTGGACACTGACGCTGGCGCGCAAGCCTACCTGGAAAACGTGGCTGCTTTTGGTGATGTGCATGGGGTATTTCCTGTGGCGAATGCGCGGCCGTTGCAAGCTGACCAGTCAAATACCTCGTTGGTTGTGGATGAGAAGTACATTCTGAAGGTTTTCCGCAAACTGGAAGAAGGCCTTAATCCGGATGTGGAATTGCTCAGTGGCATCGCGGACTGCCCGCATGTCGCTGGTGTGCGGGGATATGTGGTGCGTGATGGGCGCACGTTGGCCATGCTGCAGGATTTCATTGCTGGCGGACACGATGGCTTCCAGTACGCACTGAACACGGGCCTGTCTGATGATGATTGCTTTGCGCTTGGCGCTGCAATACGCACTGTCCACGATGCACTGGCGGAGTCCTTCGGGCACGAAGATGTCCCGGGCACACGCATACGTGAGCTGCTGCACTCGCGTCTCGACGAATTGGTGAAGCGCGCTGAAGTCCTGCGCGACTACGAGAAGGCACTGAGAGCTTTGTACGACAGTGTTCCCGATGACACGGTGGCTATCCAACGCATCCACGGCGACTTGCACTTGGGGCAAACCTTGCTCACTGACACCGCGCGGCAGTGGTACCTCATTGATTTTGAAGGCGAACCAGCACGCCCACTTGAGCAGCGCCGACAACCCGACCACCCACTGCGCGACGTTGCAGGCATGGTCCGATCTTTTGGCTACGCGGAGGCAATGGGCGGCCGTGCCAATGTGAGCGCACTTCTTGCGGGATACGGTGTCGCGGAGAACCCGATTCTGAACTCCTTGATTGCTGATAAAGCCGCATATGAAGTGGTGTACGAAGCAAACAATCGGCCTGATTGGCTGGAGATCCCGTTGGGCGCACTCCGGGACCTAGTGAGTGACCTGGGTAACTAACCTGGGACAGCGTTTTCACCCGATAGGATATTGATCTCGCGCAGTGAGATGATAGGGTGTCACCTACTAATTGTTCGACCCCGTCATTTTCCTGGAGGAACGATGTCTACAGTGACTCAAGGCACTGGCAAAGGGAGCTCGCGGACCGCAATCCTGTTCACAGGTCTTGCACTGTTCTCGATGTTCTTCGGTGCCGGCAACCTGATCTTCCCGCCGATGTTGGCTGTTCAAGCCGGCGATAACTTCTGGCCCGCCATCCTTGGCTTCCTCACCACCGGTGCCCTACTGCCCGTCCTGGCCGTGATCGCTATTGCCTTGTCCGGCTCTAACGTGCGCGACCTTGCACAGCGTGCAGGCACCATCTTCGGCGTGATCTTCCCGATCTTGGCCTACCTGTCCATCGGCGCCTTCTACGCTCTGCCACGTACCGGAGCAGTGTCCTTTGAAGTTGCCATGACCCCGGTCTTCGGCTGGGAAGGCATCGTCCCTGCGGTAATCTTCAACATCGTCTTCTTCGGCATCGCCCTGGCGCTGTCCTGGAACCCGACCACCATCACCGACACCCTGGGGCGCTTCCTCACCCCAGCACTCGTCCTGCTGCTGGTCATCATGATCACCCTGGCCGTCTTCACGCTGACTAACCAGAACTTCACCCCGACGGAAACCTACGCGACCAACGCATACTCCTCCGGTGTCCTTGAGGGCTACCTCACCATGGACTCCATCGCCGCTCTGGCGTTCTCCATCGTGATCATTTCCTCCCTGCGCTACAAGGGTGTTGGCGAGGGCAAACCACTAGTTCGCGCCACCATCTTCGCCGGCCTCGGCGCAGGCATCATGCTTGCCGTCATCTACGTTGGCCTGGGCCTCATCGGTCGCTCCATGCCCGGCGCAGACCAATACGAGTCCGGTGCACCGCTGCTTGCCGACGCCGCCCTGAGCATGATGGGCAAGCCAGGCCAGATCATCTTCGCCCTGATCGTCCTCCTTGCCTGCCTGACCACCGCGATTGGCCTGATCACCTCCACCGCGGAGTACTTCTCTGAGCAGTTCGCTGGTTCCTACCGCACCTGGGCAGTGATCTTCGCTGTCACTTCCGCGATCATCGCAACGCAAGGCCTTTCCTTCGTTATGTCCATCGCAGCTCCGGTCATCGGCTTCCTGTACCCACCTGCTATCGCGCTGATCTTCGTGACCATCATCGAGCCAGCCTTCCGTAGCCGCACCCGCATGCGCTATGGCTTCTTCCTGCCTATCTGGGTTGCTGTCGTCTGGTCCGCAATCGGCACCTTCATCTCCCTGGACTGGGGCGCAGACGCCCTGAGGCCGCTGGTGAACTGGTCCCCGATGGAGGCAGAAGGCCTTGGCTGGCTGCTTCCCACCGGTGTTGCCTTCATCATCGGTGCACTCATTGACGTGATCCGCCCTGTCCCGCCACTGGAGATTGGTACGCACCGTCCAATCGAAAGTGCAGACAGTGCAAGCAGCGAAGGCACTGAAAGCGCTGAAGGCTCTGAAGCCTCTGAAGCGAAGCTCTAAACATTCCCTCAGTTAGAAAACTCGGGCCCCTATGGGGCCCGTTTTTCATGCACAGGAATGATAAGATACACGGCACTTTGCGTGTCCGGTGGTCGGTTTTGCTTCCGTGCCAAGTGTTTGGAACTTTTTTAGTTTTGTAGGGAACCGGGCTGTTTGTGCACGTTATCTGGCTACGTGGCAAGTTCTGGAGCGCGGGGCCTGTGGATAGTTTTCGGGTTATCCACAGGTTTTCCGGCCCCTAGCTGCGCGTTGTCGCGTTTCTGGTTAGCGTTGCCGGCATGAATCCTTTTGCAGCACTAGTCGCGGGTTTAACCAACCCGATGGAGTCCTTGGCATCCTTTGATGCCCAGGTCCTCCGCGATACCGGCTGCAGCCCTGCCCGTATTCGCGAATGGGCGAAAGTTCACACGGTCTACTACGGGAAAACGA
>NZ_VXKH01000035.1 GCF_008693065.1 Corynebacterium tuscaniense
GGATTGCGGGCTCGCGGGCACCGTCATGCGCTTCGTCCCTGCCGCCGCTGCGTTTGCTGAAGGCCCCGTGCTTATCGACGGCGACGCCCAAGCCCGCACCCGCCCCCTCACCACCGTCCTGGACGCCCTACGCCACCTGGGTGTTTCCGTGGATGGGGATTCCCTGCCGTTTACCGTCAACGGCACCGGCCACGCTCCCGGCGGCCGGGTGGAGATTGATGCCAGCTCCAGCTCCCAATTCGTCTCCGCCCTCCTTCTTGCCGGTGCGCGCTTTGACCAGGGGCTGACCGTAGTTCACACCGGTGGTCGCCTCCCTTCCATGCCCCACATTGAGATGACCGTGGACATGATCAGGGATGCCGGCGTCAAAGTTGATGTCAAACAAAACGAATGGACCGTTCACCCTGGCCCTATCAGCGGCAAAATCTGGGTCATCGAGCCAGACCTGTCCAACGCCACGCCCTTCCTCGCCGCGGCCGCCGTCACTGGTGGCACGGTAAGCATCCCCTACTGGCCGCAGAAAACCACACAGGCAGGCGACGTCATCCGCCTGATCCTCGAGCGCATGGGCTGCGAAGTAGACATCGTGGCTGATGGCCCCTCCTACACACTCACCGTCACGGGGCCGCCGCGTGGCCAACTGCAGGGCATTACCCTCGACATGAGTGACATCGGGGAGCTGACGCCAACGGTGGCGGCGTTGGCAACACAGGCGACGCAGACAAGCATGCTCACCGGTATCTCCCACCTGCGCGGACATGAAACGGACCGTCTCGCTGCGCTAAGCCAAGAAATCAACAAACTCGGCGGCAAATGCGAAGAACTTCCCGACGGCCTCCGCATCACCCCCGCCCCCCTCCACGGCGGCGTATGGCACTCCTACGCTGACCACCGGATGGCCACCGCCGGTGCGATCATCGGTCTGACCACTGAGGGCGTGCAGGTCGAGGATATTGAGACCACCTCGAAGACCCTCCCCGGCTTCGCCGCCATGTGGACAGGCATGGTTCATGGCTAAACGCGCAGGCAGGGACTTCTCCAGCTACGACGAATCCGACGTCAAAGTCCGCCCCGGCAAAGGCTCCCGGCCACGCACCAAAGACCGGCCCAAACACGCCGACGCAGTCGTCGGACTAGTGATCACCAAAGACCGCGGCCGGTGGGGCGTCGTACTGGAAGACGGCACCCGCGTTACCTGCATGCGCGCCCGCGAACTGGGCCGCACCTCCATCGAAGTCGGCGACCGCGTCCGTGTCGTTGGGGACACCAGCGGGCGCAAAGACACCCTCGCCCGCATCGTCGGCCGTGAAGACCGCAGCTCCGAACTACGCCGCACCGCCGATGACACCGACCCCTACGAGCGCATCGTCGTTGCCAACGCCGACCTCCTCCTCATCGTCTGCGCGGTTGCGGACCCACCACCCCGCACCGGATTCGTCGAACGCGCCCTCATCGCCGCCTTCGTCGGCGGAGTCACCCCCGTGGTCTGCCTGACCAAGTCCGACCTCGGCGACCCCGGCACCTTCGAGCAAGAACTCGTCGACCTTGACGTGGACGTCCTCCACACAGGCATCGCAGATGATCTTGGTCCGTTGTTGGACCGCATCACCGGGAGACTTACCGCCGTCATCGGCCACTCCGGCGTTGGCAAATCGACCCTGGTCAACCGCCTTGTCCCCTCCGCAAACCGCGAAACCGGCGAGGTCTCCGGCGTGGGCAAAGGCCGCCACACATCCACGCAGTCCGTGGCCCTCGAGCTGCCGGGGTCTGGGTCTAGTTCTGAGTCTGGTTCTGGCTCTGGGTCCGATCATCCCGGCTGGATCATCGACACCCCCGGCATCCGCTCCTTCGGCCTGGCCCACGTCTCCCCCAACGACGTGTTTGACCCCTTCCCCGAACTAGCCGAAGCCACCGAGAATTGTCCCCGTGGCTGCACCCACGCCGGACCACCTGCGGATCCCGAGTGCGCCTGGGACGACCTCGCAGCCCGCGACGGCCAAGACTCCGTGATCGGTCGACGTGTCCAGGCCGTCCGCCATCTTCTTGAGGCGCTGCGCATCAACGAAACCACCTACGACTAAGCCCCGCCCCGGACAAGCCCCCAAAAACCGGCCTTTTCCTCCCACGCGACTAACCGGTTGAAGGATTTAACACTCAAACCGTAACTACCGAGCGACAGAAATCCATTACCAGGAACTTTAAAACGGCCATATTTCAGCCGTGCAAAATCCTTCACCCATCCGGCAAAAGGGGTGCCGAAAACCAGGAAAACCAGGAAAACCAGACCCAAACCCGGGGGCTACATCAACTCCACCAGGAACGGAAGCTCACTGGGGTCATAGAACGCGAGGTAGTTGTCCTGGGCATCCCCCACGGCGAGTTCGGCGTCTTCGTCGCCGAGGTCGGCGGCATCGATGAGTTCAACAGCGCGACGGGTGGCGGGTTCGGCTTCTTCGATGTCAATGTGGATGGCGGCGACGTCCTCGAGCGAGATCGGGCCTGAGATCTTCACCACGGATTCGCCCATGTCAGGGTGTAACTCAGCGTCCACATCCGCGGAGATGACTACGCGGCGGTGAGGGTAGTCGGGTTCATCGCCGATGGCGAGGAGGCGGAGGGAGGCCAAAGCGGCGTCATCAAACGCGATGAGTTCGATTTCTTCCTGGTCCCCCGCGGTGAAAAACTCCACGAGTGCGGGTGTGGCCGCAAAACCCCAGCCGCTGCGGGCGTGGATCTGTCCTTCAGCGTTGAGTTCCTTGAGCATGGCGAATGTCGCCGGAACGTAGACACGCATTAGAACTCGCCCTCAATGCCGAAGAGGGATTGAATTTCTACGACGGTGCGGTCGAAGGCGGTGTGCAGGATGCCGATCATGCCGGATTCGACAGCGCCGCGGACGTTGAGGATGTCGTCGTCAATCATGGTGCATTCGTTGAGGGGCACGCCGATGGCGTCGGCGGCAGCTTGGAATGCGGCGGTTTCAGGTTTTTCGGCACCCACTTCGCCGGAGAGCACAACGGCGTCGACGTGGCCTCGGAATTCCCATTCGCGGATGGGGTCGGCTTCGTCGTTGCCGGGGACGTTGGAGAGGATGCCGGTGGCGATGCCGTCGGCGCGCACGGCGGCGAGGAGTTCTTGCCAGCGGCGGACGTCTTCATCATCGCCGTCGAGCACACCCGCGTAGTCCAGAATCAAGCCTTGCATCTTCATTTCCTCCAGCATTTTTGCTTTTCGACGTTCAATTCCCGGCCAATCCGGCCCAATCCTGGCACAATGATACCTATCCATTGACCCGCCTGCCTTGAGGAAAACGTTCCGCTTTCCGAGGAGGCACAAGTGTACTATCCTGTTCCCGGCCATTCGCACCTCAAAGTCCTGGTGCCGGATGTTTCACGGCCGGGTGATTCGCGTCCGCTGGGGCAATCCCCTGGCCGGTTATCCCAGGCCGCCATGTCGGGTCGGTTCGGTAGCCCCGCGCCTGATCCCGCCGAGCTTGCCTCGGTGTCCCCGCTGGTGCGGGTGGCTTTGGATGCGGCTTTTGGTATCCGCGATATCCGCACGCTGCAGGAGCGGAGCTTCAGTTATGGTGTTCGCGCCCACGTGCGGGCGCGACGTCGAACTGGGGCGGCACCGGCGGGTGGGGTGCGTGTTCTGAGTGCGCACGCGCGTGGTGAGGGCGAGTACCACGGTTCCGCCACGTCAGGTGGTCGCCATTATGCGTGGGTGGCGCGTATCGCGGACGGGCGGTTGCTGTCTTTCCGGGTGCTCTAGCGCACGCTTGAGCACCCGGAAGGAGATAGCTGAAGGCTTAGCCTTCTGCGGCGGCCTGCTGCGCCTCCGCTTGCTGCTCGAACTGTTTGCGCAGCATGAACAGCTGGCGCACGGTTTCTTCCTTGATGCCGTCATTCATGGCGTGGAACATGTCGCCGCCCTCCTTCTGGTACTCGACCAGCGGGTCGCGCTGCGCCATGGCGCGAAGACCGATGCCTTCCTTGAGGTAGTCCATCTCGTAGAGGTGTTCGCGCCACTTCGAGTCGATGATGGGCAGGATGACCATGCGTTCGACGTTGCGCATCTGCTCCTCACCACCGATGGCGGCGACGTACTCTTCGAGTTGGTCGTATTGGTTGTGGGCGTCGTCGATAATTGCTTCACGCAGCTGTGCGTCGGTGAGCTCGCCGGGGGAACCGTAATCGGAGCTGTCAATGAGCTCATCCGGTGTGAAGGACGGGCCGTAGAGGGAGTCCAACGCATCCCAAAGCTGGTCCAGATCCCAGTCCTCGACGTAGCCTTCACTGGTAGCGGCGTCGACGTAGGCGGCGACGGTGTCGTCGATCATGCCACGGATCTGATCCTTGATGTCCTTGGCTTCCAGGATTTCAAGGCGTTCGCGGTAGACAACCTTGCGCTGCTCATTGAGCACTTCGTCGTATTTGAGGACGTTCTTGCGGGCCTCAAAGTTTTGGTTTTCCACCTGGGACTGGGCACCCTTGATGGAGCGAGACACCATGCCAGCCTCAATCGGGACGTCATCGGGGACGTTGAGGCGGTTCATCATGTTTTCCATGGACTGGCCAACAAAGCGGACCATCAGGTCATCGCGCATGGACAGGTAGAAGCGGGTTTCACCCGGATCACCCTGACGGCCCGAACGGCCGCGGAGCTGATTGTCGATGCGGCGGGATTCATGGCGCTCGGTGCCAAGGACGTAGAGGCCACCGGCTTCACGGACTTCGTCACCAAGCCGCTTGGAGCGCTCCTTGGCCTTGGGCAGTTCCTCGTCCCATGCTGCCTGGTAGGCTTCTTCGTCCTCGAAGGGGTCGAGACCGCGTTCCTTGAGCTTGTGCTCCACGAGAATCTCCGGGTTACCACCCAACACAATGTCCGTACCGCGACCGGCCATGTTGGTGGACACGGTCACGTTGCCGGGCAGGCCTGCCTCGGCAATGATGCGGCCTTCTTCCTCATGGTGCTTCGCGTTGAGCACGTTGTGCTTGATGCCCTTGCGGGTGAGCAGCTGAGAGAGGTACTCCGAACGCTCGACGGAGGTGGTGCCCACCAGGACAGGCTGGCGCTTTTCCACATGCTCCGCAATATCTTCGGCCACGGCGGCGAACTTGGCTTCCTGGGTCTTGTAAATCAGGTCGTCGTGGTCCTTGCGGATGTTGGGCTTGTTCGGCGGGATCGCCACAACGCCAAGCTTGTAAATCTGGTGGAGCTCAGCTGCCTCTGTTTCAGCGGTACCGGTCATGCCGGCGAGCTTGTCGTAGAGGCGGAAGTAGTTCTGCAGGGTGACGGTAGCCAGGGTTTGGTTCTCGTTCTTGATCTCCACACCCTCTTTGGCCTCGATGGCCTGGTGCATACCCTCGTTGTAGCGGCGACCGGGAAGGATACGACCAGTGAAGGAGTCGACGATGAGGACTTCGCCCTGGCGGACGATGTAGTCCTTGTCGCGCTCAAAGAGTTCCTTCGCCTTGATGGCGTTATTCAGGTAGCTCACCAGCTGGGAGTTTTCCGGGGCGTAGAGGTTATCAATACCCAATTGGTCTTCTACGAATGCCACGCCCTTCTCTGACACACCAACGGTGCGCTTACGCTGGTCCACTTCGTAGTGGATACCCGCACGCATGCGTGGTGCCAGTTGGGCAAAGACGGTGTAGAACTCACCGGAGGAGTCGGTGGGGCCGGAGATGATCAGGGGGGTGCGGGCTTCGTCGATAAGAATGGAGTCAACCTCGTCCACGATGGCGTAGTTGTGGCCGCGCTGCACCATCTCGCTGACAGACTTGGTCATGTTGTCGCGCAGGTAGTCGAAGCCCAGCTCGTTGTTGGTGCCGTAGGTGATGTCAGCGTCATAGGCCTGCTTACGCTCCGGCGGGCGCATGTCGGAAAGGATCACGCCGACAGTGAGGCCAAGGAAGCGGTGAACACGGCCCATCATCTCCGCGTCACGTTGAGCCAGGTAGTCGTTGACAGTGACGATGTGAACGCCCTTGCCGCCCAGACCATTGAGGTAGGCCGCCAAGACGGAGGTCAGGGTCTTACCTTCACCGGTTTTCATCTCGGCTACGGAACCGAAGTGGAGGGCGGCACCACCCATGATCTGCACCTTGTAGTGCTTCTGTCCCAGAACGCGCCAGGACGCCTCACGGGCGGTGGCGAATGCGTCCAGCAAGATGTCATCCATGGTCTTGCCGTTGGCGAGTGCTTCCTTGAACTCCTCGGTTTTGGCCTTGAGCTCTTCGTCCGTCAGCGCGGCGTACTCGTCCTCGAGGGCGATGACATCGTCTGCGATTTTGGCGTAGCGCTTCACCGTGCGGCCTTCGCCGGCGCGCAGCAGCTTGGACAGTCCTCCGAACACGTGGTGCTTCCTTCTGTAGCGGTGTGTGGGTTACTTTCCGCGAGCAGTACGCTCGCTATCAAACCGCTATTCTACGCACATTCAGCTTGGGCCCCACTTCCGGGCACCTTGAAGGTTGATGGGAGCCTGGCCTGGGATGGGAAAACCCGCCCACCCGTGGAGATCCGGTGAGCGGGAAGCGCGCCTTAAGGCGCGGGTTTACTCTGCATCCTCCGGCACGAGGGTGATCAGGCCATAGTCATATGCGTGACGACGGTACACCACCGACGGACGATTCGTTTCCGAGTTGATGAACAGGTAGAAATCGTGGCCCACCAGCTCCATCTCAGATAGAGCCTCGTCGACGGTCATCGGGGTTGCCGGGTGCTCCTTGGTGCGTACAACGCGACCTGGCACGTTATCCTCAACGGTGTCGGCGTACGGATCAGCCGGCGCCTCCTCCGCTTTCGCGCGTGCCTGTGCAGCTTCTGCAGCGAGCTCTGCTGCGATCTCACCAGTGGACTTCGGCTTACGGTGGCCACCCATGGAGATCTCGCGGCGGACCTTCACCTTGCGCAGAGAACGCTCCATCTTGCCAACGGCGGACTCCAATGCCGCGTAGAAGCTGTCCTCCTTCGCCTCGGCGCGAGCGAGGTGGCCCTTGCCGGTAGCGGTGATCTGGATGCGGTTGGCCTGTGCTTCTCGGCGTGGGTTCGGCTCGTGCTGCAGCTCCACGTGGAAGAACGTCAACGTCGGGTCGAGCTTCTCAATCTTGGCCAGCTTGCCATTGACCCGTTCCTGGAAGTGCTCCGGAACCTCAACGTTGCGGCCGGTGATGGTCACCTGTGCTGAGGGGCTCAGGGCGTCTTGGGTGCGGTCGTCTGCAGAGGTCATCTGCTTCCTCCTTGCATTCAGTGCCCGCAAATTCACGGCGGGCTAGGGAACGGTTCCACCAAGAATTATACCGGTGCCGTTTCGGCTTCTGTCACGAGTTCGCCCCTGGCTTACGCCGCCGCGAGAACCACGCATGCCACGGGGTTTCCGCCATGCACAAGAAGCTTTTCGACGACTGCCTGCAACGTCGCCCCCGTCGTCACCACATCATCCACCACGATGAGTGGGCCAGAAGGAACAGCACTGATCTGGACATTGCCGCTGAGGTTCCGGCGGCGGGCGGATTCGTCGAGGGAGGCTTGGTCCGCGGTGGCGTCGATAAGCGACAAGACATCGTGTGTGGGGCGCCCGCTGAAATGGCACACGGCTGAGACGGGATCACCTCCGCGTGCACGTGCTGCGCTGGGGCGGGTGGGCGCGGGGATGAGGTGCGCGCCAGTGATGATGTCGCCGCGTGCCTCCAGGTAATCAAGTGCGGCTGCAAGAACAGCACCGATGTGACGGCGAACAGCGAGATTCTTTTTCTCCTTCATAGCCAAGATGACCCCGCGGTGAGGTGCGTCATAGGCACCAAGCGCGAAGACAGGCACATGCACGGAGAGGTTCGGGGCATGCCGAAACGGTGGTGTGGCCAGGCGCTTCCTACATGTGGAGCACAACAGGTAACCCGGTGAGCCACAACCAGCGCATGCGCGCGGGAGGAGAAGCTCCCCGAGTTGATGTGCAAGACCTGCCATGAGCCGAGTTCCCAGACGCTACGGCTTGGGCAGGACGGGAGCGGCGCGCACGCCTTGCAGGCCAGGGACCTCGCGCCAATTCAGTGAATCGCGAGTAGAGGTAGGCATGCGCATGATTACCTTGGAGTCGGTAATATACATCATCGAGCTATTCGCCCCTACTGCGACAACGGGACCACCGATATTGCCAGACGGCAGCGTGGTGGTGGAAAAACCATCTTGGTCCACACGCACGATTGGCGCCTGCCGGTTGGACGTACCCACAAGAAGCGAACCGTCCGGCTGCCAATCCGCAGAGACTGCTGAGCCATCCAGATCGGCGGCATACTTCACGGTGTTGACAATGGCGCGTTTGCCATCCTCCCGGCGCTCCACCACGCCGACGACAAGGTGGCCATCAATAACCATGGCAACGTGGGCACCGGTGTGGGACAGGCGGAGCACGGTGATCTCCCCGGTGGCATCCCGCTCTTCCCCATCAGTGTCCTGCGCCTGCGCGGTAGTGAGTGCATCGGGCAGGGTGAGGGCAACGTCATTGACCACCACTTCCCCGGTGGCGGCGGAGCGCACAGCACGCACAACGCGCTTGCCATCCTGCACCACCCAGGTGCCACTGTGATCCGGCTCGAGGCTCGGGCGGGTGAGACTGCCTGCGCGGAGCACTTCATGCGAGTTGCCACCCACCCTGCCCACGACGAGAGACTGGTGCTGATCATCCACGTTCACGGCCGCGGCGTAGAGGCCATCATCCCCAATATCTATCTGGGAGATATTGCCCAAAGAATTAAGGCCAGCGATCTGTTCCACCTTGGTCGGTGCGACACTCTCCAGATCCGTCACGGCTGAGACTTTACCGTTGGAAAGGGTGTACAAATCTGGCCCCGCTTCGGCGGCGGGAACAGGGTTGAGGTCCTCAAAATCATCGGTGCTGATGTCAAAGCTGTCCCCGTTCAGCCCCGTCCCATCAGCAGAGACGGCATAGGGCCCAACTTCACCGGCGCCCTGCAACGTCCAGGCGATCTGCGCTGCGAAGCGGGCGCGACTTTGTTCATCCACACCAGCTAATCCAGTGAATTGGTACACCCCGTCCTTCATGCCGGCGTAGGCAAGGTCTGGGGAATCTTCTGGCAGCGTGTTAATAAGAGCGGGTGCAAGACGCTCCGAGGGGCCGCTGACAAGCATGGCCAGCAGCGTCGAACCAATAGAGTTCGTTCGGGAGAACACCCAACGACGGTCCGCGACGAGGCGCTGACCCGTGCTGTCGTAGAAATACAGGTTGCGTGGCTCGTAATGGTTACGCAGATCAGTGCGATCCACCACCACATCATTAGGAACGTTAGATACACGCCACTGGCCGTTTTCCTGGGTGAGCTCCATTGTGGCTTCATAGCCACGATGCGCCGGAGTGAAAGCCCCACCTGGCTGAAGCGTGCCAATGATCCGGCCCGTAACCACGTACGCACGCTTATTCGGCTCCACGGTGGCACTCGAGGTCATCTCAAACGTGTCCAACACAATCGTGGATTCACTGGGCTTCCATTCCTTACCCATCTCTTGGGTTAGGTACTTGCGCGCCACCTCAAAATTGCCGGTGGGGTTGGCCGAAGCCGCGAAGAACTCGCGCAGCAGCAAGTCCGGCTCCATGCCATCCGGTGGTGCCTGGTCCAGCACTGTGTCCGGGCGCTGCTCAAAGGTGCCTAGCGCATGGGGTTCCGTGCTGGTGGGCAAGGTGGCGCAGCCAGTGGCGAAAAACAGCACCGGCACGGCAGCCACGGCAACACACGTGGTACGAACGTTCAAACCTCGCATTTATGCCTTCCCCTTCTGCTCTGACTGTGCATCCGGCGTGGTCTTTGGCTCTGAATTCATCTTCGGCTGTACGGCTGGCTCTTGAATCTGCAGCGCCACGGGCTCGTGATTGAAGCCGACCTCAGGGTCGCGCGGCAGGATGAGGCGGAACTGGGAGCCGACACCTGGAGTGCCGGTGGCATCCAAGATTCCGCGGTGCAGTTGGGCGTCTTCGCGTGAGATTGCTAGGCCCAAGCCGGTGCCGCCAGAGTGGCGCTTCCGGGAGGAATCAGCCCGCCAGAAACGGTTGAACACCAGCTCTTCTTGGCCCGGTTTCAGGCCCACACCACGATCGGTGACGGTGATAGCCACAGCGTCCTCCCCTTCCACCAAGGCAAGGGTGACGGGGTTACCTTCGGAGTGATCGATGGCATTGGCCAGCAGGTTGCGCACAATGCGCTCAATGCGGCGCGGGTCTCCCACCATAGGCACCGGATGGTCCGGCATATCAAATTCCACGGCTACATCGAGTTCCTCCGCAAGGTGGCTGGTTTGTGCCCACGCAGATTCAATGGGCCCCCTGGCATCCATGCTGATCAAGGACAGCTCGGCCACGCCTGCATCATGACGTGAAATTTCCAGCAGATCCGTAAGCAGGGATTCGAAACGATCCAACTCACGGATCATCAACTGGGAGGCGCGACGAGTGTGGGGCTCCAGACTGTCCTCATCGTCGGCGATCATGTCGGCGGCCATGCGCACGGTGGTCAGCGGGGTGCGCAGCTCATGGGAGACATCGGACGTGAACTGCCGCTGCAGGTCACCGTATTCCTCCAGCTGGTTAATTTGGCTGGAGAGTTTGTCCGCCATGTCATTGAAGGACAAGGCCAGGCGGGCCATCTCATCCTCGCCTACCACTGCCATGCGCTCGCGCAAGTGACCGGCGGCAAGGCGCTCCGCGATGCGGGAAGCTGACCGCACCGGCGCAACCAGCTGCTGGGAGGAGATCCAGGCGATGCCCACCAGCAGCACAACAACCACCACACCAGCGGAGGTAAGCAAACCACGCATAAGAGCCAAGGTTTGGCGCTCCGGCTCCATGTCCATAACCAGGTACAGCTGCAGTTCCGGGATGTCAGAATTGGTGGGTGTGCCAATGATCAGGGCATTGTATGCCCGCCCCTCATGCTGTGTTGGCCAGAACTGATAGGCCACTTGATCTTGGGAAACGAAGTCCACCAGGCGGTCCGGGATGGCAAAGTTCTCCGGCGAAGTCACTGTGCCGGCCCCAGTGGGGGCCAACAGCACGATTTCATACGAGCCTGTTGCTGCTTTGTCCTGCTGAGAGCGCTGCGCCAGGGCCGCGCGCGCGGTGTTAAGACGTCCTTGGATGGAGGTTGTGGTGGTGGAATTACTCAGCTGTTCTTCCACTTGCGCGCGCACGCGGATGATGTCCGTCTCCGCGTTGGAGATCTTCAGGTCCACCAGACGCTGCGTCACCACCGATGCCAGCGCGAGACCAAGCACACCCATCACAACCGCGGAAACCAAGAGCACCGTGGCCACGAAGCGCACTTGGAGAGAGGTCCGCCAACTATGGGCGAACCTCTCCCGCGTTGTGCTGAGAAAGTTAGCCAGGATTTACACCCCCGCGCGACCAGTTTTGTATCCCACACCACGGACCGTGAGAACGATCTCGGGGTTCTCCGGATCACGCTCAATCTTGGACCGCAGGCGCTGCACGTGCACGTTCACCAAACGCGTGTCCGAGGCATTACGGTAGCCCCAGACAGACTCAAGCAGCTCCTCGCGTGTGTGCACTTGGTGCGGTTTGCGGGCAAGTTCCACCAGCAGGTCAAACTCGAGCGGCGTGAGGCTAATCTCCTCAGAGCCGCGGGTGACAATGTGCTGGGGCACATCAATGCTCAGGTCACCGATCTCCAGGATCTCGCTCGGCTCGTCCGCGGAATGGCGCAGGCGGGCACGAATACGGGCGATGAGTTCGCGTGGTTTGAAAGGTTTGGTGATGTAATCGTCCGCCCCGGATTCCAAGCCCAGCACCACATCAACGGTGTCCGTCTTAGCGGTGAGCATGACAATCGGCACATTGGATTCTTTGCGGATTTCCTTGCAAATGTCCACGCCGCTCATACCGGGCAGCATGAGGTCCAGCAGGACGAGGTCTGGGTTCTGGCTGCGGAATTCCGGTACTGCCTTCAATCCATCTAACACGGGGACTGCTTCGAACCCTTCGGCTTCCAGCACAATGGTCAGCATCTCAGAAATAGCGGGGTCGTCATCGACCACAAGAATCTTGGGCGTCACCTTCGCTCCTTACAACAGTGAACCGTGGGGGCTGGGGATAATGCGTTATCGCAGTTCCTTGACAGTTTGAATGATAGGCGTTGTTTCGCCTGCACGAATCCACCGCCCCTCCCAGCCCGTGTCCGCCAGGTCCACATACGCTGCAAAAGTTGCGTCCTGGAGGGCGGTGTCACGCTCATATGCATCCCGGGTACGGGAGGCGTCAAGGCATTCGCGTTTCGCGGCACGCTCGCGCGCGGTCTCGGGCGCCGTGTCCAGGAGAACCTGCAGGTCTGGCCGTGGCAAACCCAACTTTTCAAATTCCAGGCCCGCCACCCACGCTCGGTCCGCCACGTTGCTCGTGCGCGCAGATGTGTACGCCGCGTTCGAGGCCACGTAACGGTCAAGCAGAAGCACATCGCTTGGCGACGCCGCCCACTGCCTCAGCTCCTCCCCCGCCCCGGCGCGGTCTAACGCGAACATCACAGCCATGCCGTGGGCGGAGTCCACTAGGTCACCCATCTTGCCGTGGAGAGCTTCGGCGGCAATCTGAGCGTGGATGGATTCGCGATATCGCGGGAAGGACATGGTGGCCACGCTGTTAATGCCGTCCACCTGAGCAATCTCACGGATGAGTGCTTGGACCAGCGTGTTCTTGCCGGCACCGTCGATGCCTTCGAGTGCAACAATCACTTTGATGCTCCTTCCTAGCTAGCTGTCTGGCGACAGCTAGCTAGTATCTGTAATGTTCCGGCTTGTACGGTCCAGCGACGTCAACGCCGATGTATTCTGCCTGCTCCTTGGACAGTTCGGTGAGGCTGCCACCGAGGGCTTCCACGTGGATGCGGGCGACTTTCTCGTCGAGGATCTTGGGCAGGCGGTACACCTGATTGTCGTACTTATCGCCGTTGGTGAACAGCTCGATCTGCGCGATGGTCTGGTCCGCAAAGGAGTTGGACATGACAAAGGATGGGTGGCCGGTAGCGTTGCCCAGGTTGAGCAGGCGGCCTTCTGAAAGGACGATGATGGAGTTGCCGCTCGGCAGGGTGAACAGGTCAACCTGCGGTTTGATGTTGTCACGGGTAACGTCCTCGCGGTGCAGGAGGGAGGCCATGTCAATCTCGTTGTCGAAGTGGCCGATGTTGCCCAGCACGGCGTGATCCTTCATCTTGAGCATGTCGTCGAAGGTAATCACGCCCAGGTTGCCGGTGGCGGTGATGACAATGTCCGCATCCGCAATCGCGTCGTCAACAGTAACCACCTTGTAACCATCCATGAGTGCTTGGAGGGCATTGATCGGATCGACTTCGGTGACGGACACGATGGCTCCCTGGCCGTCGAGTGCTTCAGCCACACCCTTACCCACGTCGCCATAGCCGCAGACGAGGGCCTTCTTGCCACCGATGAGCATGTCAGTGCCACGGTTGAGACCGTCGAGGACGGAGTGGCGGGTGCCGTAGCGGTTATCAAACTTGGACTTGGTCACCGCGTCGTTGACGTTCATCGCCGGGAACGGCAGAGTGCCCTCGTTGGCAAAGTGGTAGAGGCGGTGGACACCCGTGGTGGTTTCCTCCGTCACACCTTTGACTGCTTCAGCGGTCAAAGACCACTTTTGGGGTTCAGCAGCCAGGGTTTCGCGCAGCATGTTGTAGAACGCCACCTGTTCATCTGAATCCGTGTCATCATTGCTCGCCACAGCGCCGGCGTTTTCAAATTCGGCGCCCTTGATTACGGCCATGGTGGCATCGCCGCCATCATCAAGAATCATGTTCGGCAGCACGCCCTCGCCCCAGCTGAAGATCTGGTTCATGCACCACCAGTACTCGTCGAGGGTCTCACCTTTCCACGCGAAAACGGGAACGCCCTGGGGGTTCTCCGGGGTGCCGTTCTTGCCCACCACAATGGCAGCGGCAGCTGGGTCTTCGGTGGAGAAGATGTTGCAGGACGCCCAGCGGACCTCCGCACCCAGGGCTGTCAGCGTTTCAATGAGCACAGCAGTCTGCGTAGTCATGTGAATGGCACCGGCAATGCGTGCGCCAGCCAGTGGCTGTTCTTCAGCGTATTCGCGGCGCAGCTGCATCAGCCCGGGCATCTCATGTTCGGCCAGCTCGATCTGCTTGCGGCCAGACTCGTACAGGCTCAGATCAGCGACTTTGAAGTCGTCAGGGCGAAGCTGGGTCATATGGGCACTCTCCTCATTGGGCCTCATTGGGGGTTTGCTACCCCACGAGGATACGTGCCCGCTGGTTGTTCTAGGACAGTGCCTCGAGGAACTGGTCTACATCCTGCTCCGCATCGATGGATTCGAGGATGCTCACCGCAGCGCCGATAAGCTTCTCATCCAGCTCGACGGATGTGCCGCGTAGGAAGCTGTAAGAGCTTGCGATCTCGCCGGCGGAAAAGGGTGCGCCCGCCCAGATCGCCGCGATGGTGGCGGCGGCCTGACCGTTGAGGATCTCGTCTTCGGAGGCGGCGGCATCAACTGCCAGCAGGCACGCGTCGCGCACCGCTTCCGCGGTCTCGTCGGGTTCCAGCCCAGCGAGCTCATCAAGGAAGTCGACGTTGGCATCTTCGCTGAAGATATAAGTGTCCCAGGTGCTCATGTCTCATTTCTTAGTGCGTCATGCGCATTCTGTCCACAAAATGAGCGTTTTTGCTTCTCGACGTCTCCCCTCCCACCCCTTTTTCCCTTTTAGGGGTGGCGCAAACGCTCATTGCCTTGGTAACTTGTTATCAAGTTGTTACGGGCAGCCATTTTCTAAGCAGATGAGGAGACCCCCGGCATGGAACTGACCGGTCGCAGATTCGCCGCTTTCATGGCCCTTGGTTTGGGCTTGGCGGTGGTACTCGGCCTGGTTGTATGGAAGCTGCCGGATGCAGGCGTAAGTTTGGCCTCCGATAAATCGGACTATGCCGGCCACCCCATTACTGCTGCAGACGCGACGAATGAACATCGCACGGCACAGACGGACAAGCCAACGCCGCGCACCGAGCAGCACACGAGTAGCCGCCGTAAAGGCTCCACCACCCGGGCTGCGTCGCCGAAGTGGGATTCAGGTTCCACGCGTGATCCGCTTGCCCCGCACAACGCCAAGCTTGATGGCACCGCTGGCCAGGCAACGCGCGAACAGGCGCAGGATTTGTACCGCCCGCGAAACGCCACACCGAAGGCCCGTCCGCGCCCGAGCTACAGCGAGCGGAACGATTCCCCATCAGCGCGGGCAACACATAAACCTACACATAAACCCACCCCGTCGGTTGTGGAGAGCGCCCCGTCTGAGCCGGTGCCAGACACCACGCCCCCTACTGCTGGGGATATCCCGGTAGATGGCACACCGCCTCCGGGCACCAGCACTACGGACAAACCCACGACCCCGACGGAAAACCAGTCGGGTGAGGGCCAGAACACGGGAACCACCACTGCGCACCACACCCCCAATACGGGGGAGGCAGAAGATGCCCCCGTATCGGACCCGAAGGCGCGCCCGGAGGATCCTTTCTCCGCCTCCACCCGGGAGGCGGAGGCACCGAGTTTAACCCCGGATAATTCCTAGGACTTCGCTCACAATCGCGTCAACCTCTTCTGGGGTCTCCGCTTCCACGTTGAGGCGCAGCAACGGTTCAGTATTAGACGCGCGCACGTTGAACCAGGCCTTGGTGTTGGTCAGCGAAACGGTGACACCATCAAGGCGGTCCACGTCCTCCGTACGGTCAGCGAAGGCCTCCACCACCGCCTCCATCGCAGCCTGCTGGTCAGCGACTTCAGAGTTGATCTCACCGGAGGCTGCGTAGCGGTTGTACTGGGCCATGAGCTCGCTCAGTGGCTTGTCCTGTTCCGCGAGTGCAGCCAGGACGTGAAGTGCGGCGACCATGCCAGAGTCCGCATTGAAGAATTCGGCGAAGTAGTAGTGAGCGGAGTGCTCACCACCGAACAAGGCGCCCTTATCCGCCATCTGTGCCTTGATGTAGGAGTGGCCCACGCGGGTGCGTACCGGCACACCACCTTTGGCTTCCACGAGCTCCGGCACAGCGCGAGAGGTGATCGCGTTGTAAATGATCGTGGCGCCCGGTGCCTGCTCCAGGGTGCGCTCCGCCACCAACGCGGTAATCGCCGACGGGGACACCGGGTCGCCCTTCTCATCGACGACGAAGCAGCGGTCCGCGTCCCCATCAAAAGCCAGGCCAATATCAGCCTTTTGCTTGACCACAAACTCCTGCAGGTCCACCAAATTCTTCGGGTCCAGCGGATTGGCTTCGTGGTTGGGGAAGGTGCCATCCAATTCGAAGTAGAGCGGGCGCACGTCCATGTCATCCAACACGGCTGGCACGGTGTGGCCGGCCATGCCGTTGGCAGCGTCCACAGCGATGACGAGGCTTCGGTCTGTGTTCACGGGCACCAGCTTGCGCAGGAAGGTGGCGTAGTCCGCCAACACGTCGCGCTTCTCGGTGTGGCCGTGGGGGCCGGTATAAGTAGGCACGCCGCGGATAAGCATCTGCGTGATTTCAGCGAGACCTGAATCTTGCGAGACCGGCGTGGCGCCCGCGCGGCAAAGTTTGATGCCGTTGTACTGCGCCGGGTTGTGGGAGGCGGTGAACATCGCTCCCGCACAGCCGATCGTGCCAGCGGCGAAGTAGAGCTCATCCGTGGAGGTCAACCCCAAGTCCAACACCTTGAGGCCCTGGCTCATCACACCCTGACCAAAAGCTGCGGACAGGGCCGGAGAAGACGGACGCATGTCATAGCCGACGGCGACAGTGGTCTCCCCTTCTTCGCGCAGAATGGAGGCAAAGGCGGCACCGGCATCGAACACAAAGGCATCATCCAACACCGCATTCGGGTGTGGCTCCACGATGCCGCGGACGTCATAGGCTTTCACCGCCGACTCCACAACAGCGCGGTCACGAGTGCGGGGTGAAGGATTCTGGTTTGGCTGATTCATGCCCACCGATCCTAGACGATCACCCTAGCCAACCAACACAGGCACCGCTGAAAAACAGCCGCCGAATCAGTCCTCTCGCGAGTGATCTACCTGCTGCTTCTCCGGGTCCGGCACGATACTCAAGTGCGCACGGCGTGCTGCCTTGTGCTCTGCCAGATGCTGCCCCACCCGCTTCGTGCGATAGACGGGATGATTGGAAGTCTGTGGGTTGGTGACATCCTGGTTCGCATCAAACTCAATAGGGTCCTGGGTGGTGTCCACCAAACCCGTGGTCACACGTCCTGCCTCACGCACGGCCTCGGCAAGAGCGGTCAGCTCCTCATCGTCAGAAAGCTCAATCGTGTCAATACGCACCATCTCCCACCCCACCGGAGCAGTGATGTGATCTGAGTGGCGGTTACACAGATCCCACGCGTGCGGGTCTGTGGTTGGGGCAAGGGGGCCAATAATCGCGGTTTTATCGGAGTACGCATAAACAAGCGTGGCGGTAGCTGGGCGGCCACATCCCGGACGGCAACAACGACGGAAGGTACTCACGGTCCACCAGTGTAGGCCTGCCCCAACAAATTTCCCCCCTCGCCACGCGGCGCGCCATGGTCCCACCCCTACAGCGGCGGGCCTAAATTAAGCAATATGACCAACCCAGCCCCCTCCCCTGGCAGCGGACCAACGCACCTGCCACCGCGAGGTGACCGCCACGGCCGTGGCACACGGGGCCCGCTTCTGCCGGTAGCTGTGCCACGTTACCGCACCCGCTCCATGACCTTCGACCAAGCGGTGCTGGAAGCCTACGCGCCACTACAAAACGCCTATTATGACCAGCTTGCCGGCGTTGACTTAGCGGTGGACACCATTCCGCGCATGCGTTTGCGCGCCGATATGACGGTCCTGCCCGAGGAAATCTTCGCCGATGGCCCGGTGCCATTAGGTCGCGTGCTCCAAGCAGGTGTTGACCGGGCGGGCCGCCCCACGCGCGCCCGCATTGTCATCTTCCGCATGCCAGTGGAGCAACGCACCAACACCACAGTTGAGCGCCATGAGCTCCTCACCATCATCCTCACCGCGCTCGTAGCTCACTACCTAAATGTGGACCCGCAGGATATTGACCCGAATTTTCACTGGTAAGTCGCCTCGGTCACGAAAAAGAAAAACCCGGCCATGGCCGGGTCTGAACTGCTCCCCATTAGTTGGACTGGGAAATCAGTTACCGACTAGTGGGGAGTTGTTTTCATTGAGAGCACGAAGTTCGCTGAGCGAATATCAGCGTGAGCAGCTGGTGGAGTGTTTCGAGCAAGGCATGGGCTATGAGGCCGCTGCCAATGCTCTTGGTGTCTCCAAGTACGCCGCCCGTAAGTTCTGTCGGCGGTTTAAGCTGCATGGCAGGCTATGTCTTGTGGAGAAACCGACTAAGCAGCAGTACTCGTTCGACATCAAGAAGGAAGTTGTCCAACGCCACCTTGCCGGTGAGACAGCGATGGATCTTGCGCGCGAATTTGGCCTGTCGTCAGACCAGCTAGTTAAAGGGTGGTCGTGGAAATGGCGTAAAGGTGGCGATGAGGCATTAAAACCGAAGCCGAAGGGCAGGCCCAAAGGCTCGGCTGCACCGAAGCGGCTGTCGGAGGAAGAGAAGTTGCGTCGCCAGATCGCACGGTTGGAAGCGGAAAACGCATATCTAAAAAAATTGCGGGACTTGAGGAATCAGGGACACGCTTGAAAGTCCAGGCGATTGTCATCCTCAAGTCACAGCATCGTCTGCAATACCTTTTGGATGCGGCAGGTATGCCGAGATCGACGTTCTTCTACCACCAGAAACGCCTGCGCGAGCCGGATAAGCACACTGCGCTTAAAGATGCGATCCGGGAAAGCTTCGAACGTAACAAGCATCGCTACGGCTACCGGCGAGTGCTCCTTGACCTGCGCAACCAGGGCTGGGTGGTCAACCACAAACTCGTCTACAAACTCATGCGCGAGATGGGGCTGCGAGCCAAGGTCCGCCGGCGCAGGCCGTATGCTTCCTATGCTGGGACGATCAGCCACATTGCCGACAACAAACTTGATCGCAAGTTCACCCCGGATCAGCCAAATACCGTTTTTGTCAGCGACGTCACCGAGTTCAGGGTCGCAGGCCGCAAGGTCTACTTGTCACCGGTGATGGATCTGTTCGATCGCTCGATTGTTGCCCACACAGTGGATACATCACCGTCGACAGCGTTTACCGCTGATTCCTTGACCAAGGCGATCACGGATTGTGCGCCTAAACCCGGGTGGATGATGCACACCGATCAAGGCTTCCAGTACCAGCATTCCTCGTGGCGCAACTTGATTCATGACAATGGTGGTGTGCAGTCAATGTCGCGTAAAGCCAACTGCTACGACAATGCGGTCATGGAGAACTTCTTCGGGCACTTGAAAACCGAGATGTACCACGGAGAAGTTTTCGACACCGTCGCAGAATTCAACCAAGCGATCGATGAGTACATCCAGTGGTACAACACCGAACGCATCCAACAACGACTCAAGGGCCTGACCCCGATGCAATATCGGAATCAGGCCCTTGAAGCCCTAACCGCCTAGAATTAAACCAGTCCAACTTTCGGGGGCCAGTTCAGTCCAATGAGTGCAAGTTCTAGCCAATCTGGCGACGCAGACGACGGCGCTCGCGGTCGGAGAGACCGCCCCAAATTCCAAAACGCTCGTCGTGCTCGAGTGCATACTCGAGGCACTCATCGCGGACAGCGCATGCCTGGCAGATGCGCTTCGCTTCGCGGGTGGAGCCCCCCTTCTCAGGGAAGAAGGCCTCCGGGTCTGTCTGCGCGCATAGCGCTTGATCCTGCCACTCCTGCTCGACGGTGCCAAAGAGTTCGTCGAGGGTCATTCCGCCCGCGGCTGCGCCGCGGAGAATGGCGTTGTCAGCCATGTCTTCCACGCCATCCCCTTTCTATGTCGGTATTTCCTTGCCCTCCGCGCCCTGATGGCACTGACGGTAACCGTGGTTCGGTTTGTTACACCTTTGTTATTAGAACCCGTGGCCCTAAATAGCGTCAACACAGATGTTGCAAAATGAAGTGTTTTCCACGGTAATTTTGACTGTCCCCCTTGTGAGGCGTCACATAAGTCACACCAGTCACAGCCATTTCCGCGCGGGGGTAACAGCCGGGGGTACTACATGTAGTAGGTACCCAAAGTTAAGGCAACTAATCCGCTGGTCCGCGGCGTATTCCTAGGCATCCGGGGAGAAACGCACCCCCAGATCAGGAATGCTCACACCCGGCCAAATACGCATGC
>NZ_VXKH01000036.1 GCF_008693065.1 Corynebacterium tuscaniense
GTGGCCGCGATCGTCGCCCGCGCCGTGGTGGCCAACGCCGCCAGCGCGCCGAACAGCAGAATAAGGAGGGCTAAGACACATGCTTATCCCTAAGCGCGTTAAGTTCCGCCGTCAGCACCGTCCGGGCCGTTCCGGCGTGTCCAAGGGCGGAAACACCATCAACTTTGGTGACTACGCCCTGCAGGCTCTCGAGCCGGCGTACATCACCAACCGCCAGATCGAGTCCGCTCGTATTGCCATCAACCGCCACGTCAAGCGTGGTGGCAAGGTGTGGATCAACATCTTCCCGGACCGTCCGTTGACCCAGAAGCCGCTCGGCGTGCGTATGGGTTCCGGTAAGGGCCCGGTGGAGAAGTGGGTGGCCAACGTCAAGCCTGGCCGCATCCTGTTTGAGATGTCCTACCCGAACGAGGCAGTGGCTCAGGAGGCTCTGCGCCGCGCAGGTGCGAAGCTTCCCTGCAAGACCCGCGTTATCTCGAAGGAGGACCTGTTCTAATGGCAGTTGGAACCCCCGCACACGAGTTCCGTGAGCTGAATGATTCTGAGCTCAACGATCGTCTGTCCGCAGCCAAGGAAGAGCTGTTCAACCTGCGCTTCCAGCTGGCCACTGGGCAGCTGACCAACAACCGTCGTATCTCGGCGGTCAAGCGCGACATCGCACGCATCTACACCGTGCTGCGCGAGCGTGAGCTTGGTCTGTCCACCGTCCCTGGTGCTGAAGGAGCGAACTAATGGCTGACAACACCACCGCACAGGCCCCGAAGGAGAAGGGTCTGCAGAAGCGCCGCCGCGGTTACGTCGTGTCCGACAAGATGGATAAGACCATCGTTGTCGAGCTCGAGGACCGCAAGTCCCACGCGCTGTACGGCAAGATTGTCCGTACCACCAAGCGCGTGAAGGCACACGACGAGGAGAACACCGCTGGTATCGGTGACCTCGTCCGCATTGAGGAGACGCGTCCGCTGTCTAAGGACAAGCACTTCCGTCTCGTCGAGATCATCGAGAAGGCTCGTTAAGCACTTATCGCTTATCGACGTTTTCCGGCGCCCCGCCCCTCACCCCGTCCTTCCTGGATCGGGGGAAGGGCGGGGTTCTTTTGTACCTCCTATCCTTAGACTGGCACTCATGTTTCGGAAGATTGTCGCCTTGGTTGCGGTGCTGTCTACCTTCGCTCTCGGTGGGTGCTTTGCTGAAGCGTCGTCGCAGCATCGACTCAAGGAATTGTCGGCGTGGGTTGATACCCAGCCTGCATTGGCGGACTTGCACGTTTCGCGGCCGAGGGAACCCAGCCTTTTTGGGGACTCGTATTCTCACACCCTTCAGGCGAAAGGTGAGGTGCATGCGAACAGTGTTGCCGAATTCTTTACTGCGTTGGATCAGCTGTACGCCAGGTTCGATGAATTGCCACGTGGAAAACGCCGGTGGCTGGACGTTGACGTCAAGGCTGATATTCAGGGGACAGAGTTCACGTGGACAGGGCGTGAGTGGGAGCCAGGAAAGGGCGAGAGACTAGTAGAACTGCTCGAACCTTTCGCAGCACCCGAGGTTGGCTCCGTGGATATGCGGGAAGATGTAGAAGTTTTCTGGGTGGAAGTGAGCCGGGACTTTCAGGTCACCGACGAGGCTGCGCACGCGTACCGTGACAGAGCGTTCCGTCACCTGGACAGCGTAAAAGGAACCGAAATGATCCAACTGTCCGGATTCCCACTGCTGCACCGCACCGACCCTGGTGGGACACGTGGGTTTGGAGCCGGTAGTCCCTCGCTTCGTTTCTCGGAATTCCCCCAGGGATACGTAGGTACAGCCACCCTGGCGGAGACTGTAGACGCTGCAACACCTTATGCGGTGCGAGCTGTCACAAGTTACAAGGGGATGTATCGTTGGGAATTTTACGCTGACGATGATTACGACGAGGAGGCGCTGAAGCTAATCAAGCAGTTGCTCTCACACCCAGATGCTGGCAGTCCCATCGAAGTCAAGATCACAAGTCGTACGAGGGTCCTAGGCGTTGCACTAATTGGGGCAAAACAGGAGTACCCACCGAAAAAACCTGGGCCGTGGCAGGAGGACATGGATCGGGTATTTTATGGCTCTTAAAATGTCGGCTATGTTTCGGAAGATCATTGCCACCGTGACTGTGTTGGCCAGTTTTGCTCTTGCTGGTTGTGTGTCTACTAAGACGACGCAAGAACGCATCCCTGAGCTTTCGGATTGGGCTGCCACTCAGTCTGCACTCGTTGATCTCAAATTTTCGCAGTCTTTGGCAGGTGGCATCCCGACGAACAAGATTGATGTTGTTGGCGATGTGCACGTGGGCAGCGTGGCAGAGTTCTTCTCCGCCTTGGATCAGATCTACGCCAGGCTCGCTGAGATGCCTGGTGGGAGTCGCCTCGGGTTGGACCTGAACATCAACGCCGATATCGAGGGCACTTCGTTCACCTGGAAAGGGCGCAATTGGGCACCCGGCAGGGATAAGGAACTAGCAGCTGTTTTCGAGCCTTTCGCAGCACCCGAGGTACGTGTTGTATTGATTGATGACTTCTCTCGAGGCTTGCGAGCAGAGGTTTACCGCGACTTGGAGTTCAGTGACGATGATGCGCGAGCATACCGCGACAGCTTGCTCCGTCACCTGGATGAAGTGCAGCCTTCCGGCAGTATTGAACTGGTGGGATTCCCGCTGGCGCGCCCCACGCTCGCGGATGGGGAAAAGCCTTCCCGGCGTATTTCGCCGGTGCTTCGCTTCTCAGAGTTCCCCGCAGGGTACGCAGCCACAGCTGCTTTCGCGGACGACGTGGATGCCGCAACCCCCTATGCGTTGCGGTCTGTCTGGAGTTTCGAGGGCTTTTACCACTGGGAGTTCTACACGGAGGGCGATTACAACGAGGAAGCGATGAAGCAGTTGAAGTCCCTGCTGGCTAGACCAGTGGCCGGAGATCCCGTTGGGCTAAGGATCAAGGGGCCTGACGGCCGATTGGGCGAGGCGATCGTCGGGGCACCAATGGCCGAACAGCCTGAGGGCACCGGGCCGTGGGGCGACCGCATGGTTCACCTTTTCGCTGATTAAACTGCTGGACAGTGCTGTCTTTTAAGATGGTGGGCATGATGCGGAAAGTTCTTGCTGGCCTTGTTGGTGCGGTTGTTCTGGCGCTTTCTGGTTGTTCAGACCCGACTGCAGAGGAGCAGGAGGCGTTGGCACAGTGGACTGCCACTGACCCGGTGTTTGAGGGGCTGACGTTTTCCTCGGTAATTGGGGGCGGAATCCCGACTGGCACGGTCCAGGTGAGCGGTTCCGTGAACGTAGACGATGCCGCCGAGTTCGTGGCTGCCTTGGTCACGCTGCATGACAAGGGGGAGGAGCTTAATCAAAAGATGACTTCACATGTGCGGGCTGAGCTGGGTAGCACGGCATTCAAGTGGCAGGGCCCGTTCCCAACGGCGGACTTCGGAGCAGAAACTGCAGAGCAGTTGGCGCTGTTTGCAGCACCCGAGGTAGCAGAGGTGTCCATCTCGGCTTCGAGTTCGGATGGGGGACTGGACGTGATGGTGTGGAGGGAGACGTCGATAAGCGATAGCGCGGCGCGTGAATTCCGGGACCATGTGTTCGGGCATCTTGACATGCACGAGCGCGACACTTTCACCCTGCGTGGTTTTCCGCTGCACAAGCCCGCGCGGCTGGACGGCATAGCTGACTGGGATGATCTCGCCCCGAATCTCCAGCTGCGCCCGCAAGGTGCGAGTCTGAGTGCCCTCGTTGAACAGGCAGAACGCGTTGATGCCGCAACTTCCCTTTACCTGTACAACGCAGGAAATATCGGCGCGCTGAGCGTGTGGTACTTCTACGCCGACGGTGTATACGACCCCGCTGAGCTCGATTCGGTCAAAGAAATCTTGTCGCAACCCGTCGACGGCAAAGCCACCAACCTGATTGTCAAAGGACCTGACGGTGAGATTGAGCAGACAAGCGTGGGTGACTAGTGCAATCGATGCGCGAAACTAAGTGCCCGCGGCGACGGCGATGCGTTCGGTGAAACGCACGTAGTCATCGCGGATCTCCTCTAACGGCGCGACCACGGTTGCCTCCGACATCGCAGAAATTTCTTTGCGGAGTGCTGTTCGCGTACGGCGCTTGATATTGCTACCGACGATCCCGCCAACACCCGCCGACATAAGCCCGATGACCACCCCGACCAAAATCCCCACCATGATGAGCAGAGTGGGAATGGGCCATCCCTCGACATCCGGAACAAGGTCATCGCCTAGCAGCGGAGTGAGGATTCCCGGAACCAGCGCCACGATGAGATACCACAGCGCGCCAACGAGCGCCGCAACAAAGGCAAGCCATTGAATGAAGGTGAGCACACCCCACGCCTTTGAAGGCTCCGCCGGGAGTTTCGTCCGCGTCACAGCAACATCGAGCTCAGCAGGCACACTTACAGCCACATCATCGGCACGGTCGAACACAGCTCCGGCCCACTGGTGCGGTAAACCTTCCGCAACCGCGGCCGCGTACTCGCGGACACCTTTGTTGGCCACGGCCTTTGAAGCAGCGTCCAATTCAGGTAGGGATGAGCGGTGAACCCCAACACTATCTGGATCTTCGCGCAGCCCCAGCCGCTTTAAGGGGTCAGGCCGAAAGCGCGCCATCCAGGAAACAACCGGCCAGCCCGTGCGCTGGAAAAGTCGCTTGCGGTAGGCAGCCGCGGTGGTGTTGGCTAGGCGGTCTGCCCCCACAGCGTGACTCAAGGCCTTATCTAGCTCGCGTTTTGCGCGTTTATCCGGGGTGGTTGTCTTGGTGGCACCGATAAATTCATCAGTGACGGAGACAATGTCTGCCTCAATCCTGGCGGATTGCGCCGAGTGCGCACGGGCGACGCGGGCGATAGCTGCCCTAACATCGCCAATACCTGCACCGGTGAGCGTGGATGTGGGAAGGACAGAGACATTTGTGAGGCCATCGGAGCGAAGCAGCTGCGCATAAGACTGTGCAACGGTGGACACGTCCCCCGAACCCAGCAAGTCTGATTTGTTCAGGACAGCAAGGGTGACGGCGGAGTGGTTGGCATGCGGTTGGATGAACTGTTCATGGATGACGCTATCGGCGTACTTCTCTGGGTCAGAGACCCACACGAGTACATCCACTTGCCCTGCAAGTCGGGTGGCGATCTCCCTGTTAGACAGCTCCACTGAGTCGAAGTCTGGGAGGTCCAATAAGATCAAAGGCCCAGCACCGGGAGCGAATTCACCGGGGCGTGTCCTACGGTCTTCCACCTCAAGCCAGTCGAGCAACTCCTCTGAACCGGCAGGTTCCCAGACCGCTGCCAGCGGTGAGGAGGTCGTTGGGCGGCGTGCAGCAGCCTTGCCTAGATCCTCCCCAACAACAGCGTTGAACAAAGACGTCTTACCGGAGCCCGTTGCCCCGAAGAACCCGACGACGGTGTGCTCTGCTGACAGTGCACGGCGCTCCGCGCCCGCGCGTGCAACTTTTTCCAACCTTTCCTTTTGTGCGGGGGAGAGGTACGGTGCACCAATCTCGGCAGCATCTTCTAAAGCGGTCAGGCGCTCACCGAGGGGCGTGTTGCGTTTAAACAATGCCATCGGTTTCTCCTTCCGGCTGTTGCGCGGGGCGCTGGAAGCCGCCACGGAGTTGGGTGAACAGATCACGCAAGGGGCCACGTTGAGCAGATTCCGCCAGATCCGTGGTGGCATCACTGTCGTGACTGTCGTGGCCGGTTTGTGTGGCAGGTGCCAGTGTGCGCGATGGGGCAGTGGTCCCGGCTAGCTCAGGGAAGCGGCCAGCAACGGCGGTGCGGGCAGTGCTGACAGCTTCCTGTAGTTCTTCTGCCGGAGTACCTTCAACCAAGGGGTCAGTGACGGGGTAGAAGCGCGCGCGTTCGCGTTGCAGAAGGGCGTAGAGTCGCTCATTCAAATCATTGCGGGCATCAGTGGCCATGCGGCGCACAGTGTCTTCGCCGAAGATTGTTTCCAACAGCTTCTGGCCGAGCACCGCTGATCCGCCAGCGATGGCCACTTCGGAGCCCGTGATTCCCGCTGTGGAAGCAAACACGACGAGCATGAGTGCCACGGTGAGGACATTCAAACCAAACGACATGGCTCGGGCACGCTGCCGTTTCGCCCCGGCGGTTTCCTGGATGTGAGCGAGCAACGCGCCCTGCCATTCTCTCACGAGTGCCGCAGCCTGGGCATCAATGTCCTCGCTGGATCGTGCTAAAGCCGGATCAGCGGCAGCACGAAGATCTGGGGCAACTGCCCCGATGTGAGACCACGAGCGGGCGGCCGCAGTATCGGCGGCATCAACGATGACGGCATGTAAGCCGGATTCCAGCTCAGTTTCTACTTCGCGCAACGGCGCAGGTTCGCCACTGAAGAAGCTGCCCACCTTATCCATGGCGTTGGAAAACCAGCGTTCGAATCCGCGGGTTACATCGGAGGTGCCCACAACATCTTGCCAGCGGTTCATCACCTCGGTGCGTAGCAGCTTGCCGTCGGAGGTGGCATCGATGACGTGGGAATGGGCGGCCGAGTACTGTTCACTGATCGCGGTGTCGAGTTGGGAGGCGAAGGCTTCTTGGCGGGAACGGGCCTGTACCACAGCGTCGATACGCGAAAGGGCCCCGACGATGGCTCCCGCGACAGTTTTTCCTGCGACGGCACGGCGCGCGACGGAATCTTCAGCGAGACGGGTGAGATACGTGCGCACATCAGCGACAAGTTCATCGCCGAGGAATTCGTCGTCCTTGCCAGCATCATCGCTGCCCAGACCGGGAACGAAGGGGACGGTGAACACGGTGGCCCCACCCAGCCCTGCCTCATCCATCATGCGGCGCAAGTCATCGGGAACGGTTGCTGCCGCAGATTCATCAAGCCGATTGAGCACCACGACAACCTCGATGCCCCTTCCGGCAGCATCATGCAAAAAGTTCCACACAAGCTGATCCGCGTAGCGGGCCGGGGTGGTGACAAAGACCCACAGATCTGCAGCGGCCAACAGTTGTGATGCCAGCGCGCGATTCCGATCGTCGATTGAGTCAAAGTCCGGCGCATCCAACAGCGCTAAGCCGGCTGGAATGTTGGTGGTGGGAACAATCCGCAGTGTGGTGGATTGTTCATCCCCTGCGCCATGGGACCGTGCCAGGCCAGGAAGGACCTGTGGCGAATTGAACCAATCAGCGTCATCTGGGTGAGCAACCAGCACCGGCTGGCGGGTAGTAGGGCGTATTACGCCCGGGTTGGATACGCGTTCACGCAATATCGCGTTAACCAGGGTTGATTTGCCGGAACCCGTGGACCCGCCTATCACCGCCAGTAGCGGGGCGTCCAGGTTGGCCAGCCGCGGTAAGACGTAGTCATCCAGCTGGTTCACAATTGCACGGGCATCATCAGCTGCGTCATCCAGCCGGGTCTCGGCGAGAGCGTCGCGCACCCCGTGCACAGCATCGAGCATGTCAGGCGTAGAGGACTTCACCTGATCCATTCTGGCAGATTGGATAGTGGGCAGCTGAGCACAGTCTGGGTTTAAGGAAAAGACATGAAGATTCGTCGTTTCATTGCCACTGCCGTGGCCGCTACTGCCATCACCGCATTCAGCTCCTAAATAGCCAGAAACCACACCATCCCTTAAGGCCTGCTCCGGGCCTGGGGAATGGTGTTTTCTTTTCTCGAGGAAGGATCCGCGAGACCAGCCCAGATTTGGGTTCAGCGGAGTAAACATGGTTAAATACCACAGTTGTCTCACGCTGGTCGTAGCTGACGCGCGTTTCCGAGCTGATGCTGCGAGACCCTTCGACGGTGGGTTCCACTGTTCGTCGATAAGCGAAAAGGCACAAAGACATTGACCACGTGCGTGCAGGACGGAAATCTGGCGCACATTGATCCAGGTCAGGAGACCAAAAGTGATTCAGAAAGAATCGCGTCTGAAGGTCGCCGACAACACTGGTGCACGCGAAATTCTGTGCATCCAGGTGCTCGGCGGTTCTGTTCGACGCTTCGCCGGTATCGGCGACACGATTGTCGCCACCGTGAAGGAAGCTGCCCCCGGCGGCAACGTCAAGGAAGGCGAAATTGTTCGCGCTGTTATCGTGCGCGCAAAGAAGGAAACCCGTCGCCCGGACGGCTCCTACATCTCCTTCGATGAGAACGCTGCAGTTCTGATCAAGAACGACACCGAGCCCCGCGGTACCCGTATCTTCGGCCCGGTGGCACGTGAGCTGCGCGACAAGAAGTTCATGAAGATTGTTTCTCTCGCTCCGGAGGTGATCTAGTTGAAGATCAAGAAGGGCGATATGGTCCAGGTCATCGCTGGTAAGGACAAGGGCGCGCAGGGTCGCGTCATTGAGGCTTACCCGAAGCGCGACCGCGTCCTCGTTGAGGGCGTCAACCGTGTGAAGAAGCACGTTGCCAACTCCTACAATGAGCGCGGCGCTGAGTCCGGCGGCATTGTTACCCAGGAAGCAGCGATCCACGTGTCCAATGTGATGCTCGTTGATTCTGATGGCAACCCGACCCGTGTGGGCTACCGCTTCGATGAGAACGGCAAGAAGGTCCGCGTGGCCAAGTCGAACGGGAAGGACATCTAATGAGCGAGGCTAACTACACCCCGCGTTTGAAGACGCGCTACAAGGACGAAATCCGTGGCAAGCTCTCTGAGGAGTTCGGCTACGACAACGTCATGCAGATCCCGGGTCTGACCAAGATTGTGGTCAACATGGGTGTCGGCGACGCTGCACGTGACTCCAAGGTGATCAACGGTGCCCTCGAGGACCTCACCGCTATCACTGGCCAGAAGCCGCAGTTGCGTCGCGCGAAGACCTCCATTGCTAACTTTAAGCTGCGTGAAGGCATGCCCATCGGTGCGAAGGTCACCCTGCGCGGCGACCGTATGTGGGAGTTCCTCGACCGTCTGCTGACGGTTGCTCTCCCGCGTATCCGCGACTTCCGTGGCCTGTCCGACAAGCAGTTCGACGGCAACGGCAACTACACC
Organism: Corynebacterium tuscaniense; assembly: GCF_008693065.1. Classification (GTDB taxonomy): domain Bacteria; phylum Actinomycetota; class Actinomycetes; order Mycobacteriales; family Mycobacteriaceae; genus Corynebacterium; species Corynebacterium tuscaniense. The sequence goes on from NZ_VXKH01000036.1 coordinate 8,999, forward strand.
TTCGGCCTCTCCGAGCAGACCATGTTCTACGAGATCGACGTGGACAAGATCGACCGTCCGCGCGGTATGGACATCACCGTTGTCACCACCGCTGCCAACGACGAGGAAGGCCGTGCGCTCCTGCGCCACTTCGGCTTCCCGTTCAAGGACAAGGATGGCAAGATGCAGCGCCCATAAGCTTTTGCTTATCGACGTCTCACTTGGCCCCCACCACGCAGCCTTCCCGCTGGGTGGTGGGGGTTTCGTCTTTCTAAAAGATTTCGGTTACATGTCGATGAGGGCCCAGTCAACCTGCGGCAGGCGTTCACCGGTAGCCATCCACGTTTCAAATGCGGCGAGCGTCTCGTCGTAACTGGCGATCATTGCCTGGTAGTGGGCATCAGGGCCGCCGTCGCGGACCTCCACCTGGTACGCCTCTATAGCGGGCCGGTAGATCGTTTGGATGAACTGGTGTTCTTTGCTGGTGTCTTCGATGATGAGGAAGTCCACAGCGTCATCGCCACGGTCGTGGTAAAAGTTCATGGCCATTGTCGTACGCTCCAACCACTGTGGCAATGCACGGGGGGAAGCCCACGCAATGTCCCATTCGTATGTGCGGATGGACATGCCCGGAATTTCATTACCGTAGGCGAATACAAGATCATCGAGTTCTGAGACGACCACTAGCCCCATTCCCGCCGCGATGTGTGAAAGACGTTTGACTAGCAAGGGGACCACATGGTCCGATACGTCGATTATGAGGCAGCGTTCGCCGCGAAGCCCAGTCCTGTCGGGGTGGAGGAGACCGTCGTCGATGAGGTCGCGGTTATCCTGCAGGATCTGGTTGTGTAGCTGCACCAGGTATTCATCTGATACCTGTGGTCCGTCGGTGGCAGCGACCACGGCCCCGATCACCTCTTGGTCGGGCATGGTCAGGGGTGCGTCAGGTTTGTGGATGATCAGGTCTGTGTTTCCCATGTTTCTTTCGTTTCGGCGTGGCTTTCCGTGTCTTTTATTCAATACACTTGCCAGGTTACTGTTTTGTGCTCAAAGGTGAAGCTATGTGTAACGCGAAAAAACAGGACGCGGCCGTAGTGATGGAAGGTGCATCAGCCCGCATTGTGGACTGTGCCACTTTCAGCTTGCCGCGGGGATCGATGAGGGCAACCCTGGCTGTAGCAAAGCGTGTACTCACTCAGCTGCGACGCGACGATTCTCGGGGCCTTCTGCGTCGTACTAATCGGGGTCGCTTCCTTGAGCTTGCAGCGTAAGACAGCGTAGTTGGTTGGCGAATCTTCTCACGCAACCCGCGTATGGTCAGGGTAGATACTTTCCTTTACTGGAGGTCGCTGGAAAGGAGAGGGCCGTGTGGTGATCAGGAAAAGTGGCAATAGTTTGGTGCTTACTCCTGAGCCGAAAAGCGCACTTGATCTCATTGCTTTTATCAATGAGGGTGCGCCCGAAGGGTGGGCTGAGTGCCTCGAAGAGCCCCGAAGAATTGCCACTGAAGCGATCTCCCGCTGCTAACCGCGGTGGTTATCAGGTGGGAACGCGAGATCGAGCAGCTCAATATCAGTCAACGTATCTGGGTTGTGCCACAGAATCGCCTCGATCCTCCTGTCATGGTTGTACAGCGTGACCCAGTGTTCGTACAGCACAATTCCCAGTCTTCCGTCATCAGCCCAGGGTATGCCGCGCTCATCGAGCCGTTCGGTGAATGTCGGTGTAGGGATATGAAAGGGGATGCCTAGGAAGCTGGCGTTGTCTTGGGGGCTGATCTCAAGTTCGGTGATCACACCATCTTTCTCCGTTGCAGCAGCGTGGAATTTTTCACCATTGAGTGTGATCGTGCCTCGGTAGGCGTTGCCGCGGAAGGCACCCCAGTTCATATCATCAATCATGGGCTGTGGTTCGGGGTTGCCCATAGCAGCCAGAATATCCGGAAAAGGCACCGGACATTCGGTGGTGAAGTCCACGACAGGCTCGTACCGCACCCGTTTATCTGCTGGTAAGGAGGGTGACTGTGCTCGGATCGTTGCTTCCGTGTCCTCGTTTCGCATGGCCACCTCGTAGATGTGCCGCATCGTGTCTACATCACCGGTGAGTGAGATCACTCCAGGCTCATGCTTTACGTCGACTGTGTTGGGGGCGACCCAGGCAGCGTCGATAAGCATGCGGGCAACATCCTTCGGACCTGTAGCTGCCACGAGTGTGGGAGGCAGAAAATCCTCAAACACGAAGACATTTCCCACGCCTCCGATTTCTGAGAAGTGGAGAGTCTCACCCGTGAACCGGCACCGCGCGGAGGCAAACAAGCGGATGAAATGCAGGTAGTCATCGCAGTCGGTGGACAGGAGTAAGCCGAGGTTGCCCCAGGAATACCCAGTATTGTGGATGAGCCTATGGACGGCCATGAAAGCATCCATGGCCAGCCCATCAAGCGGATTCAGATCCTCGGGCCACGCATTATCCTCGGCCTGATCAAACTCCTCCTCGAAACGATCCAGCAGATCTCGTGCCTCCTGCGGAAGAGAGAACTGACCCGTCGCCTCGTCGTACTCGAGATGGTTGATCACGGCCCGTACGTCAGGCCACCGCGCGGCGCACGGGCGGATGAAACCTTGGAGCAACACTTTGACAGTGGCTAGCGCTCCAAGGACCTCGGCCGTAGCAGAACCTGCCTGGTCCAAGGCCTCGTCGTAATGCATTGATGTCGCCCTGGCTGCTACCCGACGAGCCCGCCGTCCACCATCACCTGGCGCAGTACCTCTGCGGAGTGCTGGAATTGCTTGGACTCTGTCTCGTCGAGCGTGAGTTCGACGACATCGCGGATGCCGTTGCGATTGATCACAGCCGGGGTGCCAATGTAAATGTCTTCGAGGCCGTACTGGCCTTCCAGCAGGGCACTGACCGGCAGCACAACATCCTCATTGCTCAGCACAGCGCGGGTGATGCGGGCAAGGCCACCGCCGATACCGTAAGACGTTGACCCCTTGGCCTGGATGATCTTGTAGGCAGCGTCCCGGGTTTCCTCAAAAATGGTGGTCATGTCGGAGGAAGCTTCCGGGTTGTGCTCTGCGGCCTTCCTGAGCTTCTCTGGCAGTGGCACGCCGGACACACTGCCCGTGGAGACAACAGGCAACTCAGTATCGCCGTGCTCACCGATGACGTAGGCGTGGACGGAGGTGGAACTCATGCCAAAGTACTCGCCGAGTGAGTGGCGGTAGCGTGCGGTATCCAGAATGGTGCCGGAGCCGATCACGCGGGAAGATGGCAGCCCGGAGAACTTCCACGTGGCATAGGACAACACGTCTACCGGGTTGGTGGCCACGAGGAAAATGCCGTTGAAGCCGTGCGCCATGACCTCGTCCACAATGCTCTTAAAGATCTTCAGGTTGCGCGCCACCAGATCAAGGCGGGTTTCGCCCGGGCGTTGGGCCACGCCGGCGCAGTTGACCACCAAGGCGGCGTCGCGGCAGTCCTCGTAGGTGCCCACGGTGACGCGGGTGTTGTGTCCGGACCACGGAACCGAGTGGTTCAGATCCTCAACGTGGCCCCACGTCTTTTCCTCATTGATGTCAATGATAGCCAGGTGATCGCACAGTCCTTGGTTCACCAGCGCGTAGGCGTAGGCGACGCCGACATCGCCGGCGCCGATGAGCACAATCTTGTTGCCGGGGGTGGGTTTGTCAGTTGTGGTTGCCATGGCGGAGGTCTGTCCTTTCAGTTGTGGTTGAGATCGAATGTGGTCCCGCCACCAATACTGCCTGTAACGGTTGTGCTATCGACGGTAGTCCAGTAGCGCGCATCGTGCTTGGCAAAAGGTTCTGAGCTGCATATTCGAATAGTTATCCACAGGCTGTCGCGCACAATGAGGAGGGCGTGTCGCACCTAGACGATAGATATGGGTTCGTACCTTTTAACAACACAACAGCCAAGGGGGAAACAATGGGTACAGGAACAATTGGGACACACGGCAACATCGACAAAATCAAAGAGCGTGTTCAGAAGCTACTCAACCAAGCCGCTGATCAGGAGGGCACTGCGGAAGGTGAAGCCTTCTACCGTAAAGCCTTCGACTTAATGGCTACGTACGGTTTTGAGAAGCGGGACTTAGACAGTCCCGGTGCGAACGATGAGGTGATTACGCGTGAGTTCCGCTTCGCCGGTTCGTACACCGATATGCAGTCGCAATTATTGAGTTACCTTGTAGCGGCGCTTCATTGTGTGGCATTTAGGCACGGCAAGCGCAATTCCACCAAAGTGGAATCAACCATGGTCTTTGGGGTACGCAGGCATGTTGAGCGCGTAGAATTACTCTTCACCATCCTCAACCCCCAGATGGCCGCGGGTGCGCGCCGGGTGAAAGGGGATCGAATACGCGGGGTGTCCACGGTGGTGGCGCGCCGCTCATACATGCACGGTTTTTCCATCACCATCTATGAGCGCCTAAGCGCTGCGGAAACCACTGTCGCCACGGGAAACGAGAGATATGCGCTCGCGCTTATCGACGATGTGGGCAAGGCCGAAAACGCCCGCGATGACTTCATCCGCGCCCAAGGCCTTTACTTGGTCGCGTCGAAGACCAAGCGCCAGACGGATAGTGCCTCGTACTGGCAGGGAATGAGCGATGGGGAACAAAGCGACCTCGGTCAAACGCGGGTGAGGGCCCGGCCGGCGCTGCCGTGTTGATGGTGCGGGGAGGCGTCGATAAGCGATTTGTGCTTGAACTGCGCTGACCTGTATGGTTGACCGGCGGACCTGCGCGCATGGCACGTAGTGTGCATTTCATGCGCGTCAGAGCCGTAAGAACGTAAGAATCCAACTTTGTTGCAGGCCCCCCGCCTTAATGCGGACCGTATGGAGGGTGGCGGCGAGCACCTGGCGTTACTAAGCGCTGGGGAGCGCCCCAACTGCTCGTTCACACGCTGTGTGCGAGCAAAAGTAGCCCCCGACACATCACACGGATAACGCAGTCAGCCGCTTCCCGCAGTGGACATCTGGGTGGAGAGGAACCGCAACGAGAAAGGTAAGCGGTCAACTATGACCATGACAGATCCCATTGCGGACATGCTGTCTCGCGTGCGCAACGCAAACAATGCGCACCACGAGACCGTGTCCATGCCCTCCTCGAAGTTGAAGGTCAACATCGCGGAGATCCTCAAGCAGGAGGGCTACATCGCTGACTACAAGGTTGAGGACGCAAAGGTGGGCAAGACCCTCTCCCTCGACCTGAAGTACGGCCCGTCCCGTCAGGCTTCCATCGCTGGCCTGCGTCGCGTGTCCAAGCCGGGCTTGCGCGTGTACGCCAAGTCGACTGACCTGCCGCAGGTTCTCGGCGGCCTGGGTGTGGCAATCATCTCCACGTCCCAGGGTCTGCTCACGGACCGCCAGGCCCAAGAGAAGGGTGTAGGTGGGGAAGTCCTCGCCTACGTCTGGTAAGGGAGGAGTAGTACATGTCTCGCGTAGGAAACGCACCCATCGCTATCCCCAACGGTGTAGAAACCAAGATCGATGGCCAGCTCGTTGAGGTGAAGGGTCCGAAGGGCACCCTCTCCGTCGACGTTCCGGAGCCGATCACCGCTGCCGTTGAGGACAACCAGATTGTGGTCACCCGTCCGGATGACCACCGCAACAACCGCTCCCTGCACGGTCTGACCCGCTCGCTGATCAACAACTGTGTTGTTGGCGTGACCGAGGGGTACAAGATCAACATGGAGATCTTCGGTGTTGGCTACCGTGTCCAGCTCAAGGGCAAGGACCTCGAGTTCTCCCTCGGCTACTCCCACCCGATCCTCATTGAGGCTCCGGAGGGCGTCACGTTCGCCGTTGACGGCAACACGAAGCTGTCCATCGAAGGCATCAACAAGCAGCAGGTTGGCCAGATCGCTGCGAACATCCGCCGCCTCCGCAAGGATGACCCGTACAAGGGTAAGGGCATCCGTTACGCGGGCGAGCAGGTTCGCCGCAAGGTCGGAAAGACGGGTAAGTAAACAATGAGCACTGAAGCAAAGCAGAAGCGCACCCCGGTCGGCCGGGACATTGCAACCCGCCGCCGCGAAGCACGCGTCCGCCGCCACAACCGCATCCGCAAGACGCTGCGTGGCACCCCGGAGACCCCGCGTCTCGTTGTCCACCGCAGCTCCCGCCACGTGCACGTGCAGGTTATCGACGACCTGGCAGGCCACACTCTGGTCTCTGCTTCCTCCATGGAAGATGCCGTGCGCACCCTCGAGGGCGACAAGAAGGCCAAGGCAGCCAAGGTTGGTGAGCTCATCGCTGAGCGCGCCAAGGCTGCTGGCATCGAAGAGATCGTCTTCGACCGCGGCGGATACAAGTATCACGGCCGCGTCGCCGCTCTGGCAGACGCCGCACGTGAAGGTGGTCTGAAGTTCTAATGACCATCGCAGCTAAGTACGTAAACATCAACGGAAGGATCGCGTAATGGCCGAGCGTGAACGGCGTGACGGCGGAGCATCCGCCGAAGACCAGAAAAACAACAGCACCGAACAGCGTGGCGAGCGTGGTGGCCGCAACGAGCGCGGTGGCCGCAACGACCGCAATGAGCGTGGTGGCCGAGGCCGCCGCGACGACCGCCGTGGCGGTGCACAGGACGAGCGCGATAAGTACATCGAGCGCGTCGTCACCATCAACCGTGTTGCCAAGACCGTCAAGGGCGGCCGCAACATGTCCTTCACCGCACTCGTTGTGGTTGGCGACGGCCAGGGCATGGTCGGCGTCGGCTACGGCAAGGCAAAGGAAGTCCCGGCTGCCATCCAGAAGGGTGCAGAGGAAGCCCGTAAGAACTTCTTCCGCGTCCCGATGATTGGCGGCACCATCCCTCACCCGGTTCAGGGCGAAGCGGCAGCGGGCATTGTGATGCTCCGCCCGGCTGCTCCTGGTACTGGTGTCATCGCCGGTGGCGCAGCCCGTCCGGTGCTTGAGTGCGCTGGTGTCCAGGACATCCTGGCGAAGTCCCTCGGCTCCGACAACGCCCTCAACGTGGTTCAGGCCACTGTTGCTGGCCTGAAAGAGCTGGTCCGCCCTGAGGAAGTTGCCGCTCGTCGTGGCAAGCCCCTCGAGGAGGTCGCACCGGCCCGTATGCTGCGCGCACGCGCAGGACAGGAGGCTTAAGCACAATGGCTCTGAAGATTACGCTGCACCACGGCAAGGTCGGCCAGAAGCCGGCTGCCCGTAAGAACCTGGAGGCTCTGGGCCTGCGCAAGATCGGCCAGTCCGTGATCAAGCAGGACAACGACGCAACGCGCGGCCAGATCCTCAAGGTGGCCCACCTGGTCACCGTCGAAGAAGTAGCAGGGGAGTAGATAAACCATGGCTGAAGTAATCAAGCTCCATGATCTGCGCCCGGCTGAGGGCGCTAACAAGGCCAAGACCCGCGTCGGCCGCGGTGAGGCTTCCAAAGGTAAAACCGCAGGTCGCGGTACGAAGGGCACCAAAGCTCGTAAGCAGGTTTCTGCTGCTTTCGAGGGTGGCCAGATGCCGTTGCACATGCGTCTGCCGAAGCTCAAGGGCTTCAAGAACCCGAACAAGATCGTCTACCAGGTGGTCAATGTTTCTGACCTGGCAAAGGCGTTCCCGAAGGGCGGCACCGTCGCTGTTGCGGACCTGGTTGCTGCTGGTCTTGTGCGCAAGAACCAGCCGGTCAAGGTCCTGGGCGACGGCGAGATCAGCGTCAAGCTGGACGTCACCGCCGAGAAGTTCTCCAAGTCTGCGGTGGAGAAGATCACCGCTGCTGGTGGTTCCGCCACGGAGGCAACTGTGAAGGCTGGCGAGGAGAAGTAGTTTCTCACTCTTAGTTTTCTCAAAACTCCCCGCGCGAAAGAGCATCTGCTCGTCTTGCTCGGGGAGTTTCTGCATTTCTGGGGCGAGCGTGCTTTGGACGGTTTATAGCAATTGCCACCGGAATAAATGTTTTCTGCTAACACCTGCTAGGGTAAACAAGTCAATTACGTTATCTACTGTCCGCTATCGCCGTGCGGCCTTAAGCCGCGCGGGATAAGCCAGGAGGCCACGTGTCCACCATTTTCCAGGCGTTCAAGGACGTTGATCTTCGCAAGAAGATCTTGATCACGCTAGCTCTGATCATCCTCTACCGCATTGGCGCGCAAATCCCTACACCGGGAGTTGATTACGGCATCATTGCCGAGCGTCTTCGCGCCCTCGCTGAGGGAGATCAAGGCAACATCTTCTCGGTGATCAGCTTGTTCTCCGGCGGCGCTTTGTTGCAGCTATCCGTGTTTGCTATCGGCATCATGCCGTACATCACCGCGTCGATTATCACGCAGTTGCTCACCGTGGTGATTCCGCGGTTTGAAGAGCTGAAGAAAGAAGGCCAGGCTGGCCAGGCCAAGATGATGCAGTACACGCGCTACCTGACGGTGGCGCTTGCATTGCTGCAGTCCGCTGGCATCGTAGCCCTGGCGGACCGTGAGCAGCTGCTTGGTCAGGGTATTCCCGTCCTCGTTGAAGACCGCACGGTGTGGACGCTGGTCATGATGGTGGTTGTGATGACCTCCGGTGCTGTTCTGATCATGTGGCTCGGTGAGATCATCACGGAGAAGGGCGTGGGCAATGGTATGTCCCTGCTGATCTTCGCTGGTATTGCGACCCGTCTGCCTACGGATGGGGCGAATATTCTCCGCCAGTCTGGGCCGTTGATCTTCGCAGTGGTGATTGCTGCGGTGATCTTCCTTGTTGTGGGCATCGTGTTCATCGAGCAGGGCCAGCGTCGCATCCCGGTCCAGTACGCCAAGCGCATGGTGGGTCGCCGCCAGTACGGTGGCACGTCGACCTACCTGCCGCTCAAGGTCAACCAGGCTGGCGTGATCCCGGTGATCTTCGCGTCCTCACTCATGTACGTTCCAGTTCTGATCACTCAGATTGTGAACTCGAATGATCCGACCCCGCCGGATAACTGGTGGATGTCCACCGTGATGGCGTGGCTGCAGAACCCGGCTTCGTGGCAGTACATTTTGACCTACTTCACGTTGATCATCTTCTTCTCTTACTTCTACGTGTCTATTCAGTACGACCCGTACGAGCAGGCCGACAACATGAAGAAGTACGGTGGTTTCATTCCAGGTATCCGTCCTGGCCGTCCGACCGCGCAGTACCTTGCGTTTGTGATGAACCGTTTGCTGTTCGTCGGTGCGATTTACCTTGGTCTGATTGCCATCCTGCCGAATATCGCCCTTGATATGGGTCTCGGGGGTAGCGGTGCCGGCGGCATGTCCGCATTCGGTGGTACGGCTATTCTGATTATGGTGTCCGTGGCCTTGACCACGGTGAAGCAAATTGAATCCCAACTCCTGCAATCCAACTACGAAGGACTGTTGAAATAATGCGACTTGTACTCCTCGGCCCTCCCGGTGCCGGTAAGGGCACCCAGGCGGCGATCATTTCGGAGAAGCTCGGTATCCCGCATATCTCCACCGGTGACTTGTTCCGCGCCAACATCGGCGAGGGAACCCCGCTGGGTGTAGAGGCAAAGGAGTACATTGACGCCGGCAAGCTCGTCCCCACGTCGGTGACGGCCCGCATGGTGGAGGAGCGTCTGGCTGAGGCTGATGCCAAGAACGGCTGGCTTCTCGACGGGTTCCCGCGCACCGTTGAGCAAGCTGAGATCCTGGAGGAGCTCCTGAATTCCCAGGGCCAGAAGCTCGATGGTGTGATCAACTTCCAGGTCGATGAGGACACTGTGGTGGCCAGGATGCTTGCCCGTGGCCGTGCTGATGACAATGAGGACACGATCCGCACGCGCCTGCAGGTCTACCGCGATGAGACCGCTCCGTTGATTGACCACTACGGCGACGCCCTGATCAACATTGATGCTGATGGTGAAGTCGAGCAGGTTAATGCCCGCACGATGGAGAAGCTGGGTAAGTAAACTGCCCAATTGATGAGCGCTGGCCACACGAAGGCCAGCGCTTCTCTTTTTCAAGAAAGGGACCACACAATGCTGTTCGGACGTAAGAAGACCATTGCCGCGAAAACCCCGGGTGAGCTAGATGCGATGGAGGCTGCCGGCCGGATCGTGGGACGCGCTCTCACCGCGGTGCGTGACGCCGCCGCCCCTGGCGTGACCACGCTGGAGCTGGACGCCATCGCCGAGCAAGTCATCCGTGATCATGGTGCAGTGCCCACCTTCAAGGGCTACCAGGGTTTCCCGGGTTCCATCTGTGCTTCAGTTAATGAAGTGGTGGTTCACGGTATCCCCTCTGCCGGTGCGGTATTGAAGGAAGGCGATCTCGTCTCCGTCGACTGCGGTGCCACCTTTGATGGTTGGGTTGGGGATTCGGCGTGGAGTTTTGGGGTGGGGAAGTTAGCGGGGGACGTCGATAAGCTCAATCGTGCAACACGCGCCGTGCTTCTCGACGGGCTCCAGGCAATGATTCCAGGCAATCGGCTTACCGACGTCTCTCATGCCCTCGAACGCTCCACCCGCGAAGCCGAGGCCGCCTTTGGCGTGAAGCTGGGTATCCTCGCGGGCTACGGTGGCCACGGTATTGGTCGCACCATGCACGAGGACCCCTACCTGGAAAACCAGGGCCATCCTGGTCGCGGGCCCTACATCCAAGCTGGCTCCGTGCTTGCGATTGAACCGATGCTCATCCTTGGTGGAGAAACCGAGTCTTACGTGCTGGAGGATGACTGGACCGTAATTACCGCTGATGGATCACCCGCAGCCCACTGGGAACACACCGTGGCCGCCACGGATGATGGCCCGCGCATCCTGACACCGCGCAGCGCATAGTCAGCTCTCTGACAATGTTGTAGAGTGCAGAAGCAATGTTTTTCACACATAACAGTTATACTTTCCGCATGCATCAATTACATCTGCCCCCGAAAGGCACGCGCGTGCAGCGCTTAGCGCGCCGATTCGGCTCCCTCGTCGCTGCAACCGGCCTGGCTATTGGTCTTATCGCCACCCCTGTGACCGCGCAGGCTCAGCCCGTTGACCTTTCCGCGAACGTGAGCAGCACCAGCCCGTTCCTCCAGCAGGCGGAGCACAGCCTCCAGGCTGCCGCGATGACCATTAACAACAACGCTCGTAACGCTGTGTGGGATGTGCGCAACGCACTGCGCGTACAGGCCACCAACCTCGCTGGCGGAAACAAGGCCCAGGAACAGCAATTCCACGCCGATATTGACCGCCTGGTGGAAGGTATCGCCCCTGGCCTGATCGCAGAGCGCACCCCGCGCCCAGCGCCGGCACCTGCACCCGCACCCGCACCAGCACCGGTCCCTCAGCCGAACCAGCCGGCTG
>NZ_VXKH01000037.1 GCF_008693065.1 Corynebacterium tuscaniense
TTCGCGGCCACAGCCTCAAGGCGCGCATCCGTGGTTACGGTTCCTTGTTTCCGGGCCGTTGCAAGCGTATCGACGATCCCAATCGGCGCCGGCACATGCCCCACCCGCTGCCTCCGCCGCCCCTGCCTGCGGTTACGGGAACGGTTTGCCCGCGCTGCAGCGTTCATTGCGCGGCGCGATTCGGACACGATGAAACCCCACGCAAAAGGCGCATCGTGGACAATGAGCGTACGCCCATCAATGAAGCGGTCCAGGGTACGCAGGCGGCGCCCGAATTTTGGTGCACGGTCAAACAGGCTGTACTCCACACCGTGCATGTGCCGTGGACCTGGGTCCCCACCAGTGTTGAAGATGGCGTGGAACTCATCCCCAATCTCACCCGCATCATTGAAGGCCACACCATCAAGGGTGACTAAGCGTCCGGTGTTCGGATGAATATTTGTTGCTTGTGGGTACAGCGCCACGTACGGGTAAAGCTCCGTGAGGTTCAACTCCGCGACTGGTGTGTCGTTGTCTACCACTGCAGCTCCAAAATCGGAATGGGTGCAGGTGCATTCGGGTTCGGGCGCGGAGCAGGAGCCGGTGCAGGAGCGGGAGCTGGTGCCGGCGCCGGCGCAGGAGCTGGTGCCGGAGCAGGTGCTGGTGGTGCTGGCTGAACGGCTGCTCGTGGGGGAGCCGGGGCAGGAATGTAATTAGGCTCAACAGGTGCCGGGTTCGGATTCACCGGCTCGGGCTCAGGCTCGGGCTCCGATGAAGACGAATGTGTTTCCGATGTCGGAGACTTTTCCGTTGAAGCCGTCGGCTGTGATGAGGACGCTGAACTCGTAGTGTTCGTCGAGCTGGAATCACTCACATACGCATTGATTTCACGGGCACGCTCATCAACACCAGTGGAATATGCGATCAACCCCACCACGCCCAACGCGATGGCAGCACACAACACGGACGCCACCTGCATATTGAGGAAAGACGACAGGTCAATCCGTCGCGTAACACCACGGTGCGCTGCACGCTCCACATCCGCTTCCTGCGCTGCTTCTTCCGCCACAGCGTCAGCTGCAAAAGCCTCGTTGTGTGAAAGAGGAACCGAAGCCGGTGCCGGTGTTGGCGTTGGAACTGGTCCCGGTAAAACGGGGAGATCAGCGGGCACCGGGCCGAGGGGATCGGCGTGGATGGTGAGGACCGGTGCGCCGTCGACAAGCGAAAAAACGCCGTGCGCAAGCGCGATCAACCCGCGACTTTCCAGCATGCGCAAGGACGGGCTGAGCTCAATGCCTGCAGAACCATCCAATTCACCCACGATCGTGCCGTCCATGCGGGCGACAACCTCACCGGCGGCATCGAAACCGATCTCCACGGCAACACGCGCCCCATCGGTCCGCACACCAGTAGCTGCCACGCCAGTTTCATCGAGGTGAATCACGCGGGGAGTGCCTGTTGGCAACCACACACTTTGAGTATGCGGGGACAGTTCAGCGCGATTACTACCTGCATTAGCAGCATCCTTACTCATGTCGCCTCCCATCCGCGTGAAACCATAAACAAAGCTCTTATAAAAGAGCCTAGTCGCGGAAAGTTACTGGCCCAAAGGCTGCCTGATATTCAGGCTGCGGTTAGCGGCAGAGACCATTGCTTTAATGGACGCGCGAGTGGTGGAACCAGCAATACCCACACCCCACGCATCCGAACCGGCGACAGTGGAGCGGATGAAGCACACAGCATCCGCATCCCCGCCAGCCGTGCGTGCCTGCTGGCTGTAGTCCGTCACCTCATATTCCAAGCCAAGGCCACGCAACGCATCGGCGAAAGCAGCGATCGGGCCATTACCAGAACCTGTGATCGTGGTGGTTTCACCGTTGTAAACCACACCGGCCTTCACCGTTGCTTCATCCTCATCTGTCTCAGCCGCATCCACGTGGAGGCTGACCAGCTCAAGCGGGGTTTCCACATCCAGGTACTCGCCGGCAAAGACATCCCACATGTTCTTGGAATTGACCTCGCCGCCCTCTGAGTCCGTGATGGCCTGCACGACGGAGGAGAACTCCGCCTGCATCGGCTTGGGCATATTGATTCCGTGGTCTGTCTTCATGATGTAAGCCACACCACCCTTGCCCGACTGGGAGTTCACGCGAATCACTGCCTCATAATCGCGGCCAACATCCTTCGGGTCGATGGGCAGGTACGGGACCTCCCACACAGTTTCGCGCAGCTCCTCCCACGCCACATCGGTAGAGGACGCATCCGGGCGGACCTTCTGCGCCAAAGCGTCGAGGCCCTTGTTGATCGCGTCTTGGTGTGAACCAGAGAACGCCGTAAACACCAAGTCACCGCCGTAGGGGTGACGCTCCGGTACACGCAACTGGTTGCAGTACTCCACCGTCTCACGGATGCCGGCGATGTCAGAGAAATCAATCTGCGGGTCAACACCCTGGGTCAGCATGTTCAGGCCCAACGTGACCAAATCCACGTTGCCGGTGCGCTCACCATTGCCAAAGAGGCAGCCCTCGATGCGGTCCGCGCCGGCCAGGTAACCCAGCTCCGCCGCTGCGACGCCCTCGCCACGGTCATTGTGCGGGTGCAGGGACAAGATAATGGAATCACGCTTTTTAAAGTTGCGGTGCATCCACTCGATGGAATCCGCGTAGACGTTCGGCGTGATCATTTCCACCGTGGCCGGCAGGTTGATAATCATGGGGTCCTCCGGGGTGGCCTCCATGACGTCCACCACCGCGTCACACACCTCAACGGCAAAGTCCAGCTCCGTGCCGGTGAAGGATTCCGGCGAGTACTCCCAACGCCAGTGGGTATCCGGGTAGTCCTTCGCAATGGTCTTGATCAGCTCAGCCGCATCCGTAGCCAACTGCTTGATCGCCGCGCGGTCCTTGCGGAAGACCACTTCACGCTGCAGCTTCGACGTGGAATTGTAAAAGTGCACGATCACGCGCGGCGCACCAGCGCATGCCTCAAAGGTGCGGCGGATGAGGTGCTCGCGCGCCTGGACCAGAACCTGAATGGTCACGTCCTCCGGGATCATGTTCTCTTCGATGATCTCGCGCACAAAGTTGAAATCCGTCTGGGAAGCGGAGGGGAAACCAACCTCGATTTCCTTGTAGCCCATCTCCACGAGCAGCTTGAACATGCGGCGCTTGCGCTCCGGGCTCATCGGGTCAATCAACGCTTGGTTGCCGTCGCGCAGATCCACTGCGCACCACTGCGGTGCCACGGTGATCTTCTTGTCCGGCCAAGTGCGGTCCGGCAATGTGATGTCCTCGACCTCTTTGGCAAAAGGCAAGTAGCGCTCAAACGGCATTGAGGAGCCGCGCTGAGTGTTCCAGGCTGGCTGGCCCGGGTTACGGGGGCCGTTAGGCTTGCGGGTTTCAGCAGGCGGTGCAATGTGGGAATCAGAAGGGGTCATGGCTAGATCCTTAAAAACTAGGTCCTTGAAAATCAGGAGTGAAAAGTGAGGCACGGCCGGCATAACAAACTCCGCGACGGGGTGCCGGCCGTGAAGTGGTGGCCTAGAACCCGCCGCGGCTTAGAAGTAGGGCAGCTCCTTGGTGGTGAGCCGCCACACGCGGTGCGTGAGCCGATGACATGGTTCACATCGTAGCCAAGAAGCAGGCTCGCGCAAGCATTACGTGAGTATTAGGTGTGCTTTACGTGCATGTTAGGGCACCCTACATCTTTTGAACGACATCTTTTTGACGGTTAGGATAGCGCTTGCATTTACAAATCGCGTTTCTTTCATTGATCACCAGCCGGCATGCCGGCTGGGAAGGAGTTTGCCATGAAGGCCCTGTACCAATCCGCCGTTGTTTATTTGATCCTGGGCCTGTGTGCTGGCCTCTACTACCGCGAATTCACCAAGATCCAGGACTTCCCCGCAGGCGAGTTCACCCAGCTCGGCGTGACCCACACGCACCTGCTCATGTTGGGTTTCTTCGCCTTCCTCATCTTCCTGGCGCTGGAGAAAGCCTTTGCAGTATCGCGCGCCGGAAAGCTGTTCACCACCTTCTTCTGGACGTACAACCTCGGCGTCATTGTCACCACCGCCATGATGGTGTGGCACGGCAGCCTCACGGTGTTGGGGCAGGAGGGAAACGCGATGATCTCCGGTATCGCTGGGCTTGGCCACATCTTCCTCACCATCGGCCTGGCCTGCTTCATCATTGCGCTGGGTCGCGCTATCAAGCAGCCAGCCACTGAGGCAACCCCTGTGAACGCCTAGGGCTAAACCGACTTCCGCGACAGGAAATACGTTGCGGCGAACATTGCTATGACCGCCACTGCCATGAGGGCCCAGCCCGATATGGTGGTGACGATAAATTTTTCGCCCAACAGCACCATACCAAGCGTGTAGGCCAAAAGTGGCTCAAAGATTTTCATTGCGGGCAGGGACTGCGAAAGGTTGCCTGCCCCGAAGGCGTATTGCTGCACAATCGTGCCCACCACAGCAGCCGCGAGCAGCGCGTACAAAGGCCAGGTCGTGACCAACTCTGTCAGGCCACCCCGCACGAATGCGTCAACGGTCGTTTTGGAAAACACCGCCAAGTAGCCAAAGATCGCACCGCACACCGCGCCCAAAAGAAAAGCGCGAAAAACGGAAGCTTGTCGCTTTGCGACGATCACGGTGACCACCATCGCCGCCACCCCAACCCCCACGGCCAGGAGCCATTCCGAGCCCGACGCCATGCGCGTGCCGGGTGTTGGCCGCCCCAGAATCACCAGCACACCTACCGCAATGGTGAGGACTGTTGCCCAGAACGATTCATCGAGCTCCATCCGCCGTTTTTCCACTCGGGCCGACAAAATCAACGTCATCAGCAGTGACAGCACCAGTACTGGCTGCACCACAAGAAGCGCACCGAAGCTGAGCGCCACCGCCTGAAAACCGTAGGCGAGCCACGCCAAAGAAAGGGACAGCCACCAGACGGGGCGTTTGAGTGCGCCGATCGCACCGACAGAGTCTTCATGCTCTGCGTTGTGGCGAAGAACAATTTGGTGGCGCCACACCGTTCCAATGGCGATAGTCAGCGCCGATAAAAGGGCGAAGACTACAGCGAGGGTGTTGTTATGCACGCACAGCATGGTAGTCAACCTGTTGGTGAATGTATGACAACAAAACTTGGGGCGCGTACCCGTAAAGTAGGTACCGCACATTGTTCGGGTAGATACGTGGCTTTTATATTCGTGGCCCGGGATAGAAGAAAGGCGAACTGTGGCACTGATCGTCCAGAAGTACGGCGGGTCCTCTCTCGAGAGCGCGGAAAGGATCCGTGCGGTGGCGAAACGGATCGTCGATACGCAAAAAGCGGGCAATGATGTTGTGGTTGTCTGCTCCGCGATGGGCGACACGACGGATGAGCTTTTAGATCTAGCAGCGCAGGTCAACCCCACGCCACCCCCGCGTGAAATGGACATGCTGTTGACGGCAGGTGAGCGCATTTCCAACTCCCTAGTGGCAATGGCCATCGCGTCCTATGGCGCGCCCGTGCAGTCCTTCACCGGTTCGCAGGCCGGCGTGATCACCACCGAACGCCACGGCAACGCCCGCATCCTTGAGGTGACCCCCGGGCGCGTGCAAGAGGCCATTGACGCAGGCAAGATCGCCATCGTCGCCGGCTTCCAGGGCGTCAACCGTGCTACCCGTGACGTGACCACCCTTGGCCGTGGCGGTTCCGATACCACCGCGGTGGCGCTGGCCGCGGCCCTGGAAGCTGACGTGTGCGAGATCTACTCCGACGTTGACGGTGTGTACAGCGCTGACCCACGCATCGTCTCTGATGCGAAGAAGCTCGAACACCTCTGTTTCGAGGAGATGCTTGAGCTAGCCGCGTCCGGCTCAAAAATTCTGGTTCTGCGCAGCGTCGAATACGCCCGCGCATTCAATGTTCCCATGCGAGTACGCTCGTCTTACAGCAACGACCCCGGCACGCTGGTGTCCGGAGCGATGGAGGATATCCCCATGGAAGAAGCAGTTCTGGTTGGTGTGGCTACCGACGACTCTGAGGCAAAAATCACCGTCCTCGGCATCCCGGACGTGCCGGGTGAAGCCGCGAAGGTGTTCCGCGTGCTCGCTGATGCAGAGATCAACATTGACATGGTCTTGCAGAACACCTCGTCGTTGCATGACAACACCACTGACATTACCTTCACTCTTCCCATCGCCGATGGGCCGCGTGGTATGAAGCTGCTCGAGGACCTGGTGCAGCGCGAAGGCTGGCAGAACGTCACCTACAACGATGAGATTGCCAAGGTCTCCCTCATCGGCGCTGGTATGAAGTCCCACCCAGGTGTCACCGCCGAGTTCACCGAGGCGCTGCGTGACAAGGGCATCAACATTGGCATGCTCAACACCTCTGAAATCCGCATCACCGCCGTTGTCAGCCGCGCGGATATGGAGAATGCTGCGCGCGAAATCCACGAGAAGTTCGACCTCGGCGGCGACGAGCCAGCCGTGGTCTATGCAGGGACCGGGCGCTAAAGCCCATCCGCGATAAACGAAAGCAGATTGGAGTAATTCAATGACTACCGTCGCAGTCGTCGGTGCAACCGGCCAGGTCGGGCAGGTCATGCGCGATATTTTGGTGCAGCGTAACTTCCCCGCGGACAAAGTCCGTTTCTTCGCCTCCCCGCGCTCAGCCGGTAAGGAACTTGAGTTCCGCGGTGAGCAGATCGTGGTGGAGGACCTCACCCAGGTCACGCCCGAATCCGTGAAGGACGTGGACATTGCACTTTTCTCCGCTGGCGGTTCCACCTCAAAGGAATGGGCCCCCGTTTTCGCTGAAGCGGGCGCTACCGTGGTGGACAACTCCTCCGCATGGCGCAAGGACGAGGACGTCCCGCTCATCGTCTCCGAGGTCAACCCGGATGTGGTCAAAGGCCTGAAAAAAGGGATTATTGCCAACCCCAACTGCACAACGATGGCAGTCATGCCTGTAGCCAAGGCGCTTCACGACGCTGCCGGGCTCACCACCATGCGCGTCGCCTCCTACCAGGCAGTCTCCGGCTCGGGCCTGGCCGGTGTGGAAACGCTGGCGAAGCAAGTTGCTGAGGTAGGGGACCACAATGTAGACCTCACCCACGATGGCTCCGTGTTGTCTCCAGCTGACCTCGGCCCCTACGTCGCGCCCATCGCCTTCAACGCACTGCCGATGGCCGGCAACCTCGTTGATGACGGCACCTTCGAAACCGACGAAGAACAAAAGCTCCGCAACGAATCCCGCAAGATCCTCGGCCTGCCCGATCTGAAAGTCTCCGGCACCTGCGTCCGCATCCCGGTCTTCACCGGACACACCATGGTCGTGCACGCCGAGTTCGAGCGTGAAATCACCCCGGACGAAGCCAAGCGCGTTCTTGACGCCGCGCCTGGTGTCACCGTTGTTGACGTACCCACCCCGCTCGACGCCGCAGGCAAGGACGACTCCCTCGTCGGCCGCATCCGCCAAGACCAAGTCGTGGACGGCAACCGTGGCCTCGTCTTCGTCGTCTCCGGCGACAACCTGCGCAAGGGTGCAGCGCTCAACACGATTCAAATTGCTGAACTGCTGGTCTAAGCGGCTCTAATCCTCCGCGCCCGCCACAAGATCCCGGCGGGCGCGAGCCACACGCGAACGGATCGTGCCCACACGCACGTTAGCGATCTTCGCTGCCTCCTCATACGTATAACCCAGGACCTGGGTGAGGATGAGGGCTTCTCGACGTTCGGCCGGCAGACCGTCGAGAAGCGAACGCGCATCCAACACTTCACTCCACGTATTCGAATTATCGGGGCTCGGCTGCTGCCCTGCGACATCGTCATACTCAACCGCAGCCTTACGCGGCCGCGCCATGTCATGCCGCACCGAATCCACCCACGTGCGGCGGGCCAACGACAACAACCACGTACGCGCACTCGACCGAGCCGCAAACCGCGGCAACGAACCCATCACACGCAAATACGTCTCCTGCGTTAAATCATCCGCATGCTCCCGGCCCCCAAGATGCGCAAGCAGCCGCCACACATCCTCCTGCGTCGCGCGAATAAACTCAGACAACGCCTGCTTATCGCCACGGCCAGCGCGCAGCGCCAACTCCGTCACGTAGGCATCGTCCCTCTTCATCACGGAAGATGACGTTACCAGCAGCGAATTCGGCGACCCCTTGATGGAAGCTGCCGTGCTAGTCTGCTGCCAACGGGCTCAGCCGTTGAACCTCCACTTAAAAGGAGAGCGCCGATGACTGGGCCCTTTTACTGTTCTTGGGAGCTTCGGGGAAACAGAGTTAAACCGCAATCGTCGTCGGTTTGGTTCCGCGCCAAGTGTTTGGAACTTTTTTGGGTGTTGAGGGAACCGGGCTGTTTCCGCTGTTCTTCGGTCTCCTGCGCGCGCTTCAGTGTGCGCACCCTGTGGATAGTTTTTCGGGTTATCCACAGGCTTTTCGGCCCCTAGCTGCGCGTTTTTGGTTTTCGGTTTAGCGTTGCCGGCATGAATCCTTTTGCAGCACTAGTGGCGGGTTTAACGAACCCGGTTGAGTCCTTGGCATCCTTTGATGCCCAGGTGCTTATCGACGCTGGCTGCAGCCCTGCCCGTATTCGCGAATGGGCGAAAGTTCACACGGTCTACTACGGGAAAACGAAGTTCACCCGTAAACAAGCAAACGCGATTACGGTGGCACGCTCGACTCAGAAGTCCTTGGATCAGCTCGTCTACATCGAGGGACAGTTAGCACCTATCGCTGACCCTGCTGAGAAGTGGCGGCTACGTTTAGTGTTGTTGTCGGTTCCGGGTGACTATAAAACGCTTCAGCGTCGGGCGAAGACCATCGTCCCGGAGGTGGACAAGCCTGCCCCGGAACCGGCGGTGGGGTTTGGGCGCTCACGTAAAAAGAGGCGCCCTATCATCATCACGGCTAGAGAAGAAGACGCAGCAGCTATCGAGTTCGCCTCACGCCAGGGCCTCGGCGATGGCCCTGCAGGCCCCCAGATGTACGAGAACTTAATGACCATCCTGGGTCTTCGCCCTGATGCTCAAGGTGAAGGGGATGCCGCCCCAGCTCGAGTTGCTCCGGCTGTTCCCCGCCCCTTGATCCTCATCCCACTAGACGACCACATCACCATTGTGGGCGGTGATGGGGATGACACCATCTTGGGGTTGACTGATGGCACCACGATCACCGGTGCGGACTACCTGACGCAGCATCATGGGGAGCAACTGGAGGTGGCGGTGTTCCACCCACAAGCAGGTGCCGTCAACCTGTATGACACGCAACGCTTCGCCAACCGGAAACAGCGTGACCTAGCACGGGCTTTGTCACCAATCTGCCCGGTACCGGGGTGCCGGCATGCGGCTGATAATTGCGAGGTCCACCACATCAAAGCATGGTCGAGGGGCGGGCATACGAACATGGACAACCTGGCGATGTTGTGTCGCTATCACAACCGCACCAATGATGATGACCCCGCACATGCCCACCGGGGCCGGGTGGAGAATATCCGGGGTGTACCGACCTGGCGCTCACCCCGGGGACACCTCGTGGCCAACACTGTCCACCCCTACGGAGCGATGACACTGCTCTACGGAAGATAAGCGAGACACCTCACACCTCATGCTGAAAGCCAGCAACAGCTGGTCTTTCGGCATGCCCAAAAACAGCTGGTTTGACGATGACGGTGAACGCTACGCAAAACCGCAGCTCGCTGATCGGCGTTCGAGGCAATAGCCAAACCGGATAACCTCACCAACCCACGAACACCAAAGCCCCGGCAGCCAAAAACAGACAACCAGGGTGTGGGCGCTCCGACACCAAGGGCACTACATCATTCAATTCGGCATTGTGCCATATCAGCAACTGCTATTTCTGACTCCGGAGAACACTATTGGGGCAGCACAGAAGATGTTTACTTGGTCCCGCCTGTCGTTGCCGTGGTTATGGGGGGGTGGGGGATTGCATCGTCGTTTAGCGGGCCAACTTTTCGGCCGTAAGTCTCCTGAAGGAGAGCATTAAGAAGTGCAAAGTGGCCTCCGAAGAATATGGAGGATCCGCTCTTCGAATCCGAGCCTGATCCCACCGCTTGCTGAAAAACGACATTTCTCCGCTGTGAAGCATGTGACCAGATGATAGGGGGGGGGCTTTTGGATGGCTCAGCCAAAGGAATGATTTCGGCCGAAATTGGTTGAAGGTCACAGTTAGCGTGCGTAGTGTCGGACACATCAGTGAAGAAACCTGGATCAAACGAGGAGGTCCATCGAATGGCTGACAACAAACCTGCAGATGACATTGTGAAGAAGGGTGAACGCCCTGCTGGCGACGGCAAAACTACTCGCTTGGGTGGCCAGCCCGTCGCATCGGAAAATATCTCCATCACCGCCGGTCCGCAGGGGCCGAACCTGTTGGATGACATCCATCTGGTAGAAAAGCTTGCTCACTTCAACCGTGAGAATGTCCCCGAGCGCATCCCGCACGCCAAGGGTCACGGTGCTTTTGGTGAGCTGCATATTACTGAGGACGTGTCTAAGTACACCAAGGCCAAGCTGTTCCAGCCGGGCACCGTCACCCCGATGGCGGCACGTTTTTCCACCGTTGCTGGTGAGGCAGGTTCCCCGGACACTTGGCGCGACGTCCACGGATTCGCCTTGCGTTTCTGGACCGAGGACGGCAACTACGACATTGTGGGTAACAACACCCCGACGTTCTTCCTTCGCGACGCAGTGAAGTTCCCGGACTTCATCCACTCTCAGAAACGCGATCCCGCATCCGGTCTGCGTAGTGATGAAATGCAGTGGGATTTCTGGTCCCGCACCCCGGAAACCGCACACCAGGTGACCTACCTTCTCGGTGACCGTGGCACCCCGAAGACTTCCCGCCACCAGGACGGTTTCGGTTCCCACACTTTCCAGTGGGTCAACGCTGAAGGTGATGCAGTGTGGATTAAGTACCACTTCAAGACCCGTCAGGGCTGGGAGTGCTTCACGGACGAAGAGGCAGCTAAGGTCGCTGGTGAGAATGCTGACTACCACCGCCAGGACCTCTACGAGGCCATTGAGCGCGGCGACTACCCGATCTGGGATGTCAAGGTTCAGATCATGCCGTTCGAGGATGCGGAGAATTACCGTTTCAATCCGTTCGACCTGACTAAGACTTGGTCGCAGAAGGACTACCCGCTTGTCGACGTTGGCTACTTCGTCCTCAACCGCAACCCGAAGAACTACCACGCTCAGATTGAGCAGCTGGCTCTTGACCCGGCCAACCTCGTCCCCGGTGTCGGCCTGTCCCCGGACCGCATGCTGCAGGGCCGTGTCTTCGCCTACGCTGACCAGCACCGCTACCGCATCGGGCCGAACTACAAGGACCTGCCGGTCAACCAGCCGATCGTTCCGGTGAATACCTACTCTGAGCGTGGCCCGATGGCGTACTTCTTCAACAACGAAGGCGAGCCGAACTACTCCCCGAACCGCACGGACAAGGGCGCCGGCTACTTGGACAACGGTGAGGATTCCTCCTCCAACCACACCACGTATGGTCAGGCTGAGGACCTCTACGTCAACCCGGATCCGCACGGCACGGACCTGGTTCGCGCCGCCTACGTCAAGCACGCGGAGGATGATGACTTCGGCCAGGCAGGCACCCTCTACCGCGAGGTTTTCGATGATGCTGCTCGCGAGCGCTTCATCAACAACGTGACCAATAAGATGCTGCCCATCAAGGACAAGGACGTTGAGGAGCGCACCTTCGCTTACTGGGGCAACGTGGACGCTGACCTGGAGACTAAGCTGCGTGAGGTGCTGGCGCAGAAGCGCGCAGCGCAGGGCTAGGACCCTTTAGGGTCCCGCCCCCCGGGGGCCCTTTCCTAACACAGAACCCGCTTTCTAGAACCCGCTTATTGGCCAAAAATCGTCGATAAGCTGGGTCTTGAAAGCGGGTTTTAGCTTTGGGTTCTTGAGGAGGCAGCGGATTAACCAGCCGCGCGTGGGTCGACCACGGTCACGCCGTGGATGGAGCGGCCCATGATAAAGGAGCCAACAGATCCGACGATCCACACACCCAGAATGGCGATACCAGCGCGGATGGTGTCCGCAGCGTTGAAACCGTCGGTGGCCCAGTCGGCGGTAAGTTTGGCCAGTATCAGCGCTGGGAAGGCGACGCACACCAGGGGACCCATGAGGTTCACGCGGGTCAGTGCGTTGGGGGCGCGGAGCTGGAGGATGAGGGTGGCCACGGTCATGAACACGGCGATAGCCACGAAGAACAGGACGATGAACTGCCAGAGAGCCATTAGCGGCGCCCCCTCGAGATGATGCGGGACATGGACAAGGTTGGGATCGCGCCGCAGACGAGTGCGGCGAGGATGGCTATTTCGTAGCCGATGAAGGTGTCGTTGAAGATGGTCCACACGAAGTAGAGGCAGACCGCGCCGTAGAAGATGTAGTCCGCCAGCACGGCGCGGCTGAGTTCGTCTTTATCGCGCAGGATGGCTACCAGCCCGATGATCACGCACGCCACCATGATCACGATGGCACCGATGAGGATTGTTTCAAACATGGTGCAGGTCACTTCCTTCCATTCTGAGCCAGCCCACTACGCCGAGAACGCCGGGCACGCCGCGCGCGTCGGGCTTGGTCAGCGGCATCGACTGGGTCGGCGGCGTCGGGGTTAGCAGCGTCGCGCAGGTCTTCGTAGGACTCCCAGAGGACCTGAGTGGGGTCGATGGGGGTGTCTTTGACGCGGGGGGCAACGTGTTCTTCCATATCGGCAAGCCCAGCGATGACGTCTTCGGGGTTGGAGCCGAAGGCGGCTTGGACAAGCATGATGCGTGGTTTGCCGGCGCCGGTGTCGCGGAAGCCCATGGCCAGGGTGGATGGGGTGGCGGTGACGGAGGTGGAGAACCAGAAGAGTTCCCATTCGCGGTCCACGCGTAGGGGGTAGTAGATGACGATGGGTTGGAGGCCGGAGTCCGCTCGGAACGCCGCGAGTGCGGTGGAGAATCCAGCGACCATGATTTCTTTGACTATCCAGGGGAAGTAGCGGATGCCGTGGAGGATGGTGTTCATTAGTGGCCTCCTTGCAGGGTTGCGGCGTCGGGCACACCGATGGGGGCGGTGCCGAGGACGGCGGAGGTGTAGGAGGGGACGTCGAGAAGCGCGTCGATGGAGGCTGTTGTTGCGCCCCACAGTGGGCCGGCGGCGATGAACATGCCGAGCGAAATGAGCATAAGGCTTATCGACGGCGCCACCAGCGCCCCCCTCACCCTCAAGTTTTCCGGGAACCGGTCCATGGGGCGACCCCAGAACACTTCGCGCCAGACCCGGAACATGGCCAGCATCGCGCCGAAGGAGGCGACGATGATCGCGGCGATGACCACCCAGGAGGCGAGGTCACCGGGGCGTGCGGCGGCGAAGACGAGGGAGAGTTTGCCCCACAGGCCGGAAAATGGGGGGAAGCCGATGACGGAGAATGCGCCGGCGGCGAAGACCGTGGCGGTGATGGGGTCGCGCCGGGCGAGTCCGGAAAGTTTGGATAGTGTGCCGGTGCCGTAGGTTTCTTCGATTGCGCCGGAGTTCAGTGTCAGTGCGCCAATGGTGATCATGTGGTGCAGGGTGTACATGAGACCGGCGGCGAGTGCGTACCGTGCGTTTTCCTGCGTGAATGCCAGCATGATGAGGATGAACGGCATGCCGTTGATCATCTGGTAGCCGAGTACCTGGCGGATGGTGGATTCCGCGAGACCAGCGAAGGCGCCGATGAGCATGGACACGATCATCACACCGATGATGAGCCAGTTCCAGCGCGCATCCATGTCAAAAATGACCACCCAGATGCGGAAGAGCATGTACACCGCGACCTTTGTGTGCAGACCTGAGAACAGACCCATCACTGCAGCGCTTGTCGACGTATACGTGCGCGGCAGCCACGTATGCAGCGGGAACACAGCGGCCTTCGCGCAGATGGCGGCAACCACGATGGCCATGGCGACGGTAACGGGGCCGTTGCCGGCGGCCGCGCCTTGGAGGGCGCCAATGTTGACAGCTCCGGTGACGGCGTAAACGTAGCCGACGCCCATGACCAGGAAGGTCGACGCGGCGAGGTTCACCAGCACAAAGAGGCGCGCGGATTGGAGGCGGTGGCGGGTGCCCGACATGGCGATGAGGCCGTAGGAGGGCAGCAGCATGACCTCGATCATGACGAAGAAGTTGAACAGGTCCGCTGTGAGCAGCGCTCCGGAAACACCGGTGATGAGCACCAGCGTCAGTGGTGTGTAGTAGCGCGCATTCATTTCACCGGAGACGATGGCGAACCAGTTGGAGATCAATGCCACCAGCATGGTGGTGATGAGCATGATGGCGGAGAATTGGTCCCCGGCAAAGGCGATGCCCGCCCCTCCTTGGTAGAGGCCAATGATGTGGCCGATGGTGCCGTGCTGCGCGGTGTAGAAGTACAGCCAGATGCCACCGGCGAGGTTGATGGTGGGGATGAGGAGGGACAGTGCGTCGTTAAGCAGGCGCCAGGGTGAGAGCGCCGTGACTGCCGCAACGATGAGTGGCAGTGCAACGAAGACAGGAAGTAACGCGTCAGGTGCCATTAGCCGCGCACCCCCTTGTGGGCCGTGCGGCCGGTGGTGGTGAGGGCATCCGGGTCGAGCTTGGCAGCCTGGTCGGCGTCAAGGATGTTCGCAATCGTGTCATCATCACGTCCCAGGGCGGCAAGCAGCAGCAGGATTGTCGTGGTGGCCATGGCGATGACAATCGCGGTGAGCACGAAGGCTTGTGGCAGCGGGTCCGACATGTGTTCCATGGGGGTCTGGGAGGGGAAAGCCTCCCCACGCCAGGCACCATTGCCGGCCGCCAGGAGCGTCAAGTTACTGGCGTGCCCAAGCAAAGACATGCCGAAGATGATGCGCACCATGCCACGCTGCATGATCAAGTACACCGCCCCGGCGACGAGGATTCCAACTGTGACTGCGTAAATCATTTCGCTCCTCCCTTCGGGGTTTTCCGCGATCCTGCCGCGATGGCGCTGGCCAAGTCCAGTGGTTTCGCGGCCGGGTTGATGGGCTTCGGGTGGGCCTTCGCGGCGCCATCCGGTGTGGAAATCTCGGGCACATCCGGCAGAGGGTTGGGCCCGTCGCGGTGGTAGTCCAACTGTTCGCGGTCCGCGCCGGGGCGCAGGTAGCCACCCATGCCGTTAATGGCCATGGTGAGCATGCCAAGGACGGCAAGGTAAATGCCGGCGTCAAAGATCAGCGAGGTAGTCATGTGCTCCCCGGCAATTTCACCGTGGATGGCGTACATGAAGCCGCCCTCGATGAAACCGAGGAAGCCGGAAGAAATGGCCACGATGATGCCAATGCCGGTGAGGTAGATCGGCGTTTTGGGGCCCACCGCATTGCGGTCAGAGCTTTGGGACAGGTAGCTGAGCACAAAGGCGGTTGCCAGGACAAGTGCGGCGATGAAGCCACCACCCGGGGCAGTGTGACCGCGGAAGAAGATGAGCACGGACAACACGATGAGGATTGGGGTAACCAGCTTGGCCACTTTTCGCAGTGGCAGCGTGTTCAAACGTGATTGGCCAAAAGGTGCTGGCCGGGTGCCGTCCTGGAAGTCATGGCGTGGCACCGAGGCGGTGACCGCGGCGATGACCACGGCAGCCATGCCCAGGACGGAAAGCTCGCCCAAGGTATCAAAACCACGGAACTCAACGATGATCACGGCCACGATATTGTCCGCACCCGTGAGCTTGCCACCCTCCGACAGGTACCACATGGCCAGGTCAGAGCGTTCCCGACGTCCCGTGAGCCCATACACGCCAAGGAACGCAACAACGCCAGCGACAGCGGCGAAGAGCATGGACAACGCCTTTCGCTTCTGCGGGGTTTCGGAGAAAAGGCGGGGCTGGTAGCGCAGCACCATCATGATCACCACGATGGTTAGCGCCTCCACCGTGAACTGTGTCAGTGCCACGTCAGGCGCACCGAGCAACAGCATCTGCAAACTCATGCCTACGCCGGCGGTGCCCAACAAGACGGCTGCGGTCATGCGCTTCTTCGTGGTCACCAGACCAAAGACAGACACGCCGATGATGGTCAGTGGGATGAGATCCCAGTAGTTATCCAGGCCGTCCGTTCGCGGGGCCGGGACCACACCATCAACACCCGTGGTGAACACGGCGGTGACAGCACCCATGGTCACGATGACGGCCACAAGCCAAACGAGGTGGCGGGACGGGTTGAAGCTATTTGCCATGGCGCCGGCTGCGCGCCCGATGCGTTCGGATCCTTTCACCACACCATGCAGGACATCATTGCCGGTAAACGGCAGGAGCTGCTTGTTCTCCAGTGCGGCAAAGACCGGTTTGCGCACGAAGAGGAACACGATGCCCGCCACAAGAACCACCATGGACACGATGAACGGCCAGGTCACGCCGTGCCACAGAGCCAAATGCGACTCGAAGCCGGCAGTGCGGGCGATGGAGGAAACGGCGCGGGTCACAGGGCCGTCGATAAGCGAAAGTGCAAAAACCGCAGGCACCGACAACAAGCCGGGAAGCGCGGCCGGAAGCCACAGGGACGTTGGTGCTTCGTGGACATCGGACATGTCACGTGGGCCGTCGATGAATGCGCCGAAGACGATCTTGGCGGAGTACACGAAGGTGCACAGCGCGGCGAGACCACCGAGTGCGAGCAGCAGCGGGCCGTACGCGGTGGAATGGAACGCATCCAGGATGGATTCCTTGGACACGAAGCCGAACAGTGGCGGGATTGCGGCCATCGATGCGGCAGCGATGACGAGGGAGCCGAACGTGAACGGCATCTTGTCCCACATGCGACCCAGGCGGCGGATGTCGCGCGAGCCGGCCTCATGGTCAATCACGCCGATGAGCATGAACAGGGAGGACTTAAACAGCGCGTGCGCGAGCGTGTGCACGAGTGCTGCGGCAAGCGCGAACGGGGTGCCCACGCCGACAGCTGCGACGATCCAGCCCAGGTGAGACACCGTGGAGTAGGCGGTGAGGTGCTTCAGGTCCGTCTTCGTGATGGCGAAGATCGCGGACATGAGTGCCGTGCCCAGACCCACCGTGACCAGCAGGACATTCCAGGTGGTGTTGCCGGCAAAGATGGTGGAGAAACGCAACAGTAGGTAGATACCTGCCTTGACCACCGCGGCGGCGTGCAGGAACGCGGACACCGGCGTAGCGGCCGCCATCGCTTCCGGCAGCCAGAAGTGGAAGGGGAACTGGGCGGCTTTGGTGAAGCCGGAGATGGCAATGAGCACTGCCACGCCGGTGACGATCTTGCTGTCTTGCTGCCACACATCCGCAGCGAGGATCCCGCTCAGGCGGGTCGTGCCCGTGGTCACCGCGGCAATAGCCAAACCTGCCAGCAGTGTCAGACCGCCAAAGAAGGTCAGCGCAAGAGTGCGGAAGGAGCCAGCCTCACCCGACGAGCCCGACCGGGCGATGAGCAGGAAGGACGCGATGGACACAAGCTCCCAGCCGATGAAGAGGAGCACCACATCGTCTGCAAGCACGAGCAGTAGCACCGACAGTGTGAAGGCCGTCATGATGGTGTAAAAGCTCGTATTGCCGTCATTTTTGGGCAGGTACGCCGCCGAATAAATGAGCACGATGCCACCGATGCACAAGGCGAGCAGCGCGAAGAAAGCACTGAGCCCATCAGCGCGCAACGCAATATCCACGGTGGTTCCGGGGCCGAGTAAATCTTCAGCCCACGTTGTTTCAAACACGAGGGGACCAGCGCCGTTAAGAGCGCGCGTGAGAAGTCCGGCGGCGATGAGCATGACGGGACCCAGGACCCAACCAGCCCTGCGATCCACCGCGCGCACCAGCACCGGGGACGCAACCACAGACGCAGCAACGATCCCTAGAACAATAAGAAGAGCCATAGGCACGGGGTATTTCTGGTTACGGGTGCGCGGGTAAGCCCACCCATGGGATGTCATCCAACGTATCAGGTGCGCCGGTGGACGGCTCAGTTGCTTTTTGCTTATCGACGCCCCTCCTAACAGCGTGTCACACCAGAAGCAACCGTCACATTCGTTACATTTTGCGCTATGAAGTGGAACGTAGTCCTTGCGTTTGTAGTATTCGTCGTTGCGGCAATTTCTCCCATGAACCCCGCCGCCACGTGGACAAGCCCTAATTCTGAACAAACTACGGGTGCCCCCGCCGCCTACGCCGGGCCGGACCAGCTCGTGGGTGCGCG
>NZ_VXKH01000038.1 GCF_008693065.1 Corynebacterium tuscaniense
GAGTGCGGGTCAATGGCCAGGTACTGCGCGGCCATTTCCGGGCGGATGGCGGTGCGCCACACCCGTGCCCAGGCGAGGAAGAGGCGCTGCAGGCCGTCGAAGTCCTGGCCGTCCACCTCCGCTGTTGCGCCGGGGGCGTGGAAGGTTTGCACCGGGCCACGCGGGTCGAGGCCGTGTTCGGCAAGGTAGTTCTTGTAAGCGATCACCGCGATGCCCAGGCCACCCAGGTCGCCGATGTTCTCACCCAGGGTGAACTCACCATTGACACCCCGGGATTCACCGCGGCCCTCAAGCACGCTGGGCACGAGGCCTTCGTACTGCTTGACCAGTTTGGCGGTGAGCTCCTCAAACCGGGCGCGGTCCTCGTCGGTCCACCAGGAGTTGAGGTTCCCGTGGCCGTCGTAACGCGAGCCCTGGTCGTCGAAGCCGTGGCCGATTTCGTGGCCGATGACCGCGCCGATGGCACCGAAGTTCTCCGCCGCATCCGCTGCCGGATCGAAGAACGGTGGCTGCAGGATCGCGGCTGGGAAGGTGATGTCATTGACCACCGGGTTGTAGAAGGCGTTGACGGTCTGCGGGGTAGCCACCCACTCGTTGCGGTCCGCCGGTTTGCCCACCTTGGCCACCTGGTAGTCATGCTCAAAAGCAGCACCGGCACGCACGTTGGCCACCAGGTCACCGCCTTCGCGGGAAAACTCAAGGCCCTCATAGGAACGCCAGGTATCCGGGTAGCCGATTTTCGCGTTGAACAGGCGCAGCTTCTCCAGGGCGCGTTCACGCGTCTCCGGCGACATCCACGGCAGGGTGGAAATGCGCCGCTCATAGGCATCCACGAGGTAGTCCACGAGCTCGAGCATCTGCTCTTTGGAATCCGCGGGGAAGTGCTTGTCCACGTACGCTTTGCCCAGATCCTCACCCACGAGGGATTCCGCCAGCGCCACGCCACGTTTCCACCGGTCGCGCTGCTCCGTTGCGCCGGAGAGCACGGTGCCGTAGAACTCGAAGTTCGTAGCACCCACCTCCTCGGGCAGGACGCCTGCGCGGGAACGCAGGATGGCCCAGATGGACCAGAGTTTCCAGTCGGTCAGCGGGACGCTGATAAGCAGCTCTGCAAGCTTGTCGACGAACGACGGCATCATCACAATCACCCTCCCCTCCGGCAACCCGGAGGCTGTGAGGAGAGTCTGGATGATGTCGGGGAGTTCACCGAGCTCGGTCGGGTTGTACGTTTTCAGCGAATCGCGCGAGGCAACGACGTCCCAGTGGTGGCTGGCGATCTGCGTTTCAAGCGCGACGACGCGCTCCGCGGCTTCGATGGGGGCGACGCCAAAGAGTTGCGTTGGATGGAAGAAGCCGAGCATCCGCGCAACGTGTTCGCGGTAGGCGGCCAGCGTGTCAGCATGGGCAGGCTCGCGGTAGTACGCCTCATCCGGCAGGCCCAGGCCCGACTGGATGAGGTAGGGCACCGCGGTATCCCCGAGGGAATCCTTCTCCACCCAGTAGGTCAGCGGAGCCCCAACACCGGTGCGGTCCAGCTTGCCAAAGGCAGCGGCGAGCTCGGTGGGGGAGGAGACGTCGATAAGCGCGAAGTCTACGTCGAGGGGGCACGTGCCCGCGAGGTTGATCTCGTCGGTGTCCATGAAGGAGGCGTACAGGTCACTGCCGAGGCCCGCGCCCTTTTCGACGATGGCGTGGACGTCTTCTTCCGCCTTGTCGCGCAGCGCGTGGAAGGTGCCATCCACACCACGGTCGGACGGGATGACGTGGCTGTCCAGCCACGGGCCGTTGACGGTTTGGTAGAGGTCTTTCATACTGTTCTCCTTCTACTCTCTGGTCTTTTCGTACGGGTCGCGGATCTTCATGTCCGACGGGTGCCACACACCGGAGCGTGTCACCTTTTCATAGTCAATCTTCGCCGGCATCGGCTCCTCACCGCGCGAGTTGGTGCGCAGCGTGTAGCGGTGCACCGAACCCCAGTCCCGGCCCCAGTCTCGGTCAAGGTACCCCGGGATCTCGTAGGCGGAGTTGACTGCCTCCGATGTTGCCAGAGCGCCGCCGCCGAGGAAGTCCATGAAGTCAGACAGTTCCTCCTTACCGGGGGCGTCTGGGCTGATGCGGAACTGTGGGATCTCAGCTACACCGGCGTAGTGGTTGAAGGTGCGGTGGCACGGGAATTGCAGTGCCACGGTCCAGTCCAGCAGGCCGGGGGTGTCTTCGTCGAAGACATCAGTGAGGTGCTCCAGCTTCGGGTTGCGCAGTGGGGTCACAGCCATCCACTCGTAGGGGTCGAGGTTGATGTCCTCACCGACGAGGCGCACCACGTTGGCGGAATCCGGCAGGTCAGCGATGGGGTAACGCAGGTTACGCCACTTGATGGCCGGGCCCGGATCGAGCATTTCTAGCTCACCGATGTCGCTGACAGAACCATCCTCATTGCGGGTGCCGTACTGCAGGGCGAGGGTTTGGCCTTTTTGTTTCACACCGTTGATGTCGTGGTGGGCGATGCGTCCGGCCACGGAGGTGACCAGCAGCGGCGCGTCCTCGGTGGCTTCAGGCAGCTCGTACCAGGCAGTTTTGAGTTCCGCGGTCGCCTGCGTGGATGCCGCGAAGCTGCCCACCACCGGCACGCGGTTGTAGTCCAGGTTGAACGGCAGGCGCACGGTGGAGCCGTTGACGCCGATCTGCTCAGCCGGACGGTTGCCCTGCGTGGTGGTGCGGGAGGTCGATTGCGCTTGCTCATCGTTCGGCTCAGCGTTTGCATCATCGCTTGTCTGCGCATCCTGCACCACCTGCGTTTGCCCCATCGACCCAATATTCGGCACACCCTTGCGCTCCGAGTTGATGAAGGCGGGCACACCTCCCGGGTGGAAGCCACGGACCGTGCCGGATTCGAGCGAGCGGCCCAGGGGCACGCCGTCTACTGGGGTGAGGAAGGAATCATTCGTGTTTGCTTCCACCAAGACGTCGCCAGACAGCTGGCACGTGTCGCCCTTGAGGGAGCGCAAGTTACCCAAACCCACGGAGTAGGCCGGCGCCTGCGTAGCAAAAGCTTTAACAAAAGTGAGGCAGGAGAAGGCGACGATAAGGATGCAGGCCACGGCAATCGGGGCTGTCATCGCCTGGCGCATACGGAGCGAGGCCACAGAGTCAGATTCTTTGTGGCGCTTACCCGACTTCTTCTCGCCCGACGAGCGCGAGAAAGACTGGTAGATGCCTACCGCCACGATGATGAGGGTAATGGCCAGCAACACCGATGCCGCCTCGATCCGCTTGACCTGCACGCTCTTGTCCCACCAGGGAACGCTGAAGGAGGAGATGTACCACCAGGCGTTCGCGCCGGCAAAAGACAGCGCCAGAATAAAGGTGATAGCAGCCAACGCGAAGCTCCGCGCACGCGCGGAACGCGCCGTGATCTCCGACAGTGCCACCGCACCCAATGCGGCAGCCGCACCGGCCAAGCCCGCGTAGATACCAAAGTGGTGGGTCCACTTCGTCGGCGTGAACATGAGGAAGAACATGGACATGGCAAAGATAGCCAGCAAGCGCTGTGTCGGCGCCTTGTTCGCGCCGGGCACCGCGTCCCAACGGGTGAGCGCCCATAGCACCAAAACCAGGCAGAACAGCAAGGTCAGCATGGCAAAACGACGGGCCAAAGAACCGTCCGCGCCAGGCTCAAAGAGGTTGGCGTAGCGGACGAACTCGTGGTACCACTCCAAGGCCGGGCCGACGTAGGAGCGCACAGAGGTGGACTCCAGTACCGCGGCCAAGGTTTGGTCGTGGAAGACCGGCACCATCACGGCAAAACCAACAGCTAGGAATGGGGCAACTATGGCGGACAGCGGGGCGTAGACGCGACGTTCGTTCACAATGCGCAGCACCTGCGGCAAGCACACGAGGAGCACGCCCACTGCGGTGAGGCCGGTGGGGCCACACGCCAGGGTGAACGCAGCAAAGATAGTGCCCATCGCTGCCGGCAGCAGGCGGCGGGAGCTGATCGCCGACTCAAAGGAGGCCCACGTAGCAATGGCACCCAGCGCGATGATCGGCTCCGGGCGCAGGCCGTTGTCATACGGCAGCCAGAACGCCAGGAACATGAACGCCGCCGTCCAGTATGCCACGCGGCGGGTAGCAATCTTCTCACCCAGGCGCGGCAGGATCTCACGGGACAGAATCCACCAGATGCAAATACCGGCGATCAGGGTTGGCAGGCGCATCCACGCCGAGGCCGTACTCACCTTCGCCAGAAGGGACAGCAGGTCATAGAACGGTGAACCAAACGGTGCTTCCGGCACACCGTACCAGCGGTAGTAGTTGGCCATGTAGTCCGAATCATTAGCCACCCGCGCCATGGTGAGCAGGAAGCCATCATCAGACGTATTAGCGCCGAAGATATGCCAGAAACCAAGAACACCCAGCACAACACCATCAAGCGGGTTGAAGGTCTTCCACTCTGAGCGCAACAACGGCAGGCGGCGACCATCCCGCAGATCAAGCTGTGCCAGCGCCCACAACGCCACCACGGCAGACAGAGTGCCCAGGATCATCGCCATCCACTTGATAACGGACGGGGAGGAGGTGAAGCGGGAGTTGATTTCAACATGGGCGGTCAGGCCAGCGTCGACAAGCTCCTGGGCCTTCTCTGCAGAAAGCTCCGTGTACATGCCGGTGACCTGCGGGCGCATGTCATCTTTGATTGTGGTGTCATATTTGGTGCCCGGCGCGTCAACGCGCACCATGTCACCATCGGCCGTGATGCGCAGAGAACCGTCACGCATCTGCGAAACGTCGTCCGCATCCAGCTCAAAAATCACCTCGTTGAGCGTGGATACATTAATCCCGCCATCCTCCGGGGCGTTCACAAACAAGCCACGGTCCACAGCTTCCGTGGAATCCTCCGGCAACGTGGACAACACCGTGGTCTGTCCCGGATTCATCGCATCCACCACTGCCAATGGGACAGTGATGTCCAGCTTCTCCGGCGCCAAGGAAATCAACGGTGCATTCACCGCGGACAAATTCTCATCCTGCGGCCAATCGAAAGAAGACTGCACCTGCTTCACCGGCAAAAACGGCAAAGCAAAGAAGAAAATGAAGGCTAAAAGCCCCGATACAAGCGCGATGAGAGGAATCCTTTCCTCTATCGACTGGGGCTGACGTATCTCGTTCAAAATGTGAGTCATCTGCGTATATTTCTGCGTATTGTTCTGCCTACTCATCGGTTACGGACCACCACCACGAACGGACCAAACTGCTTCGTCGTCCAATCCGCTGAATCAAAAGCATCCGGATTGAAGAAGAGGCCCTGGTAGCGGATATTAGGCTCACTGGGGAAAATATCGTGAGCCACGTGCGTCTTCCAGGGGGCATCCTGGTCCTTCTCGCTACCGCGGAAGATGAACACATCGGGTGCCCGCCACGGTGCGGCATCAATCGCTGCAGTCATCGCCTTGGGGTCCTGCAACTGCTCGTAGGAATCATGCGCCCACTGCGCGATGAGCTCATTGCGGGCCACGAACTGCCCAAGTGGGTTTGCATAGTGGCTAGTAAAGGCATTAAACCCGTGGTACGGGTGGTAGGCCAGGAAGTTGATCTCATCGGTGAACAGCACCGTCTCAACCGGGTTATAGCCCTGCTCTTGAATGAACTCGTGCATCTGCCCGTAATAACGGCCCACATCGGATTCACGGCGGTCAGCGCGCTGCCCATCACCATTCGTGTCGGTGTACGCCTGATCCAGGAAGACCTCATTCTTATCGGGAATCTGCTGCGCATAACTCAGCATCGCCAGAGCCAGACCCACATGAAACACACCGGTGAGCGTGCGGTTGGTGCGTTCGCTTAATCCAGTGGGGTAGAGGCGGGTAACACCGGAGAGGCGGAGGTCGATGAGGGCGAGGACACCGGTCGTCGATAAGAGCACTGCGATGAGAACCTCAACCCGGAACCCGAGCAGCGTTGTGCCAACAAGCGTGATCACCATCGAGGCAACCACCCACACGTAACACACGGCTGTTGCAATACCCAGGGCGGTGAACTCAGGCTCACGGTGCCTCACGATGATGTACAGCAACCCCACGAAGCACAGCACACCCACCAAAGTCAGGTGGAAGAACGGCAACGGAACCGTCGTGCCCTGCGACGGCAGGAAGTGCTGCGCCGCCGACGACACCTCCTCAGATGCCGTGAACAGTGCCCGCAGGTACGGGCCCCACGCCAGCAAAGCAATACAGATCGAACCGACACCCATGAC
The DNA here is from genome assembly GCF_008693065.1 of Corynebacterium tuscaniense. Classification (GTDB taxonomy): domain Bacteria; phylum Actinomycetota; class Actinomycetes; order Mycobacteriales; family Mycobacteriaceae; genus Corynebacterium; species Corynebacterium tuscaniense. The sequence continues at coordinate 6,251 of NZ_VXKH01000038.1, forward strand.
AAAAAGGTGCACAAACGGTGTCAGAGTGCGCTTGCCCCGCCCCATCGCAATGAAAGCAATGAACGCGAAGGCAATCATCGTCGCAGCCATAATGCCTGTGTACAACGTGTAAAAACATGCCGACGCACCCAGATACAGCGACACAGCAATTGTCGACGTCCACGAGCCATACATCGCCCGATACCCCAACACCGCCGCCGCCGGAACACCCATGGCCACCACCGCGGCATAGGGCTCCTCCGGCACCATCGTGAGAATCACCGCGGTAGTAACCAATGCAATAGACGTCGCCGCAGGCAAAGAACCAGTGAGCTTGCGCCACAACGGCACCAACGCTGAACCCGCCGCCGCCAAAGACACCAACGCCCACGGCTGGTACACCTCCCAGCCCGGCATATTCAGCACGTTGGCCATGCGGCCACCCAGCCAGAACCAGCCGATGGGGTAGAAGGACGGCAAATCCACGTAGTTCATGTCCTGGTTAGACATGGTCTCCGTCATCCGGGTAAGGAACTGGATGCGGAAACCCTGATCAACCTGGATGCCATCCAAGTACAGCTTGGTGGCGGACAGCGGAATAGCCACCGAAGAAACCACCAGACCCGCCGGCGCAAGCCCACACACTGCCTCAGTGAGCAGCCGGCGCCAGGTGGGCCGCTTCTTACTGCTCGAGCGGTCCTGTATCCACAGCCACAACAGGAAAGTCACAACAATGAGGACAAGCAGCGAACCCGCCGTGGCCAACGCCCGTGTCACCATAGACACGTTGAACGCCGCCAGGGTCACCCGCTTCAACACAAAAAACGCCAGAAGCGCTAGAAAGCCCCCGGCCACAGCGGCGACGACGAAGCGCACAATGGCGCTCGACGTGCTCACCGGGTCAGGGGCAAAAGCCTGAAAATGCGGCTTCTCACGGTCCTGAGTTTTGGTTTTCGTGCCAGGTTCAGCCGCATCACTGTCCGCCACAGCGACCCCGCCTTCAGCGGTGTCGAGTGGTTCGTTGTTGTCCTCGGGGCGCACTGTCATAGGTGACAGTCTCCCACAAAAGCCTCATTAAACGGACATTGAGCAGACGAGATAGCGGGCTTGTTTAGAAACTGAGTTTGCGCATGATCGGCGCCGGAATGTGCTGCAGCACAAGGGAGATCGGACCGAAGAGCTTATGCACGAACACGTTGGGCTTGCCCGCCAGTGCAGCGGACACAGCGGCCTTAGCCACATCTTCCTTATTCACCGTCAGGGGTGCTTCATCCAGCCCCTCAGTCATCTTGGTACGCACCTGGCCCGGGCGAACCACGGTCACCGTCACACCGGAATCACGCAGTGCCTCACCAAGCTGGGTGTAGAAGCCGTCCATGCCAGCCTTGGTGGCGCCGTACACGAAGTTGGAACGGCGCACCTTCATGCCAGCTACTGAACTCAGCGCGATGATCTTGCCGTGGCCCTGCTCCTTGAATTTCTGGCCCAGCAGCACACCGACGGACACCGGTGCGGTGAAGTTCGTCTGCGCCGAAGCAACAGCAGCTTCCTGGTTCTGCCAGAGTTCTTCCTGGTCACCCAAGGTGCCAAAGGCAACGATGGCGATATCCACGTCACCTTCCGCAAATGCCGCATCAATCACAGCCGGGTGGGAGGCGGTGTCAAATGCGTCGAAGTCGATTAAGCGCACCTCGCTCGCACCGTGGGAGGTTACTTCCTCCACTGCCGCATTCAAACGCGGGGAGTTTTCACGGGCAGCCAGCGTGACGGTAGGCTTGCCGCCACGTTTGACCAGTTCATCTACAATCGCGAGACCGATTTCTGACGTGCCGCCGAGCAGCAAAATGTGTTGTGCTTGTCCTACAGCGTTAAGCATTGTGTTCTTTTACCTTTTCTTGTTGTGGGGCCGAGCCGTTCATGTGAACTAGTTCAGCTCCAAGCGGCGGGACATGTCGGAGGCGAACACCCCGGTCGGGTCGATGGCGCGGCGGGTCTCCAGCCAGTTACCCATCTCTGGGTACATCTTGTGGAAGTTCTCCGCGGAGGTGCGCGATTCCTTAGCCAGGTAGAGGCGGCCACCGAATTCCATGACCTGATCGTCGAGGCGGTCCAGGAAGGCGTACAGGCCGTCACGGATGGGGAAGTCCACGCACACGTTCCATCCACGCATTGGGTAGGACAGAGGCGCACGGTTGCCTTCGCCGAATAGCTTGAACACGTTGAGGGCGGTGTAGTGGCCGGATGCCTGAATGTCGTAGATGATTTGCTTGAACGGTTCCACTGCATCCGTAGGAACCACGAACTGGTACTGCAGGAAGCCAGCCTTGCCGTAGCCACGGTTCCATTCCGCGATCATGTCCAGCGGCTGGTAGAACTGCGTCAGGTTCAAAATGTCATTCGTGCTGGGGGAACCCATGCGGTAGTAGGCCTCACCGATGGCCATGAGGGACAGCTTGTTCATGGTCCAGGAGGGGAAGATGTCCGGCACTGTCATCAACTGTGGGGCGGAGAACTTCAACGGGTTCTTAGCCAACTTCGGCGCGTACTCTTCCAGCTGTGCCAAGGTGGCTAGCGAACCACGAGAGATGGTGGAACGGCCGGTCTTTGGCGGTGCGGAGATCGCATCAAACCAGGCAGAGGAGTAGGTGTAACCCTCTTCTTGGCCGTGGGAGTGCTCCTCAATTGTCTCGTCCAAGGTTTTGGTGCGCACCGTGTCGGAGATGAAGTAGGCGGTTTCCGTGCGGGTCATCTTGATGCGTGCGCGCAGGATGATGCCGGTCAGCCCCATGCCGCCAACGGTTGCCCAAAACAGTGTGCCGTCCGGGTCATCGGCGGAGCCTTCCGGCTCAAGGTGCAAAACGCGCCCATCAGCCACGAGCAGCTCCATCGAAACCACATGGTCACCAAAAGAACCAGCGGAGTGGTGGTTTTTGCCGTGAATATCCGGGCCGATTGCGCCACCGATGGTTACCTGGCGGGTGCCCGGTAGAACCGGAACCCACAGGCCGTAGGGCAACGCCGCCTTCATCAACTGGTCCAGCGTCACGCCAGCATCCACATCGACGATCGCTGTTTCCTCGTCGATCGAGTGAATCGTGTTGAGCGGTTGCATATCCACGACGAGTCCGCCGCCGTTTTGCGCCGGATCACCATAGGACCGGCCCATACCGCGCGCGATAACGCCGCGGCGCTTGTGTTCAGGCAGCGTGGAGTTCTCATCCGCGATCTGAGCCACTGCTTTCTTAATGATGTCAACGTCGGCGGTGGCAAGAACCTGCGCTGTCGACGGGGCGGTACGGCCCCAGCCATGCAGCGATTGAGTGGTGGTGATCAAATCCATACGCCCAAGCCTACTCGGGGAAGTCGCGTTGGGGTGGGCCTAGAGCTCCATGATCTCCCGGATGCGCGCTGGGAGTTCTTCCTGGCTGGTGATCACCGGTTTTCCTGCTTCTTTGTGCGCACGCAATTCGTCATAAACAATGCCTCGGCTCGTGCTGTCCAGGATGGGAAGTTCTTGGGCAATAAGGCGCGCCATGAAATCATCCAGTGGCACGTTGACCAGCTGAGCAGAAATATGTGGGGTGTCTTCGGAATTGGCCATGTGCACAGCCTACTTGGCTGCGCTGGCCCCGCTAAGATGGCGCCCATGACGGAGACTATTCAGGAGATCACGGGCGAGACTCGCGTTGACTACAACGCGCTGGATAACACCACCGGGGGTCGCCTTATCCAGGCGGCGTTCGCTGGGGCGTTCACGGCGGTGCCGGATTACGTTCACTCCACTCCGGCACGCGTGGCGTCGTGGGTGGGTATCGCTGCTGCGTTCACGGGGACAGTGGCTGCGTTCAATGCTTTTGATGAGGATCCGCGTAATGATCTCACGGCCACCGTCGAGCGCACCTCCGGCACGGGTAGCCCGGCCAAAACTTGGGGGCTTCTAGCCGGTGGTGCTGCACTGCTCATCGGTAGTATTCGCCTGGGTATTGCGGTGGAGAAGAAAATGGCAGAAGGCCTGCGCCGCCGTGGAGTGAAGCGCCCGTACACCCTGCTTGGCGCGGGGGGTGCCGCCTTGTTGTTTGCGGCGACGGAACTTGAGGCGCGCTCCACAACAGCCTGAATCTCATTAGGCTGGGGCCATGCCTAGCACGCTGCACCGCCTGCACCGCCACCATCAGGTGGCGCCTGTCGTCGATATCGATGCAGCACGTGTCTGCCTCCGCGGGGACCAGGCCATCCGTGCACGCACGGTGTTGGTTCGTTGTGCCACCCAACGGACGGATGAGGAGATCATCCGGTACCTCGGTGTGGATGCGGGCAGCACGCTCGAGGACCTGCAGGTGGCCCTCGAGATTTCCTTTGCTGTCCCCGGCCATACCTCTGCCCCCGCGCGGTTTACCCGGGAGGAAGATGACAGTGGCCGTCTGGATCTGGGTGCCACAGTCGGCGATTACCTTGCTGAACTCGGGGACGCTCTCTATTTCCACTGGGGTTTGTGGCGGTTCTCCCTTTTGCTCAGTGATGTTTTTCCGCGCGATGCCGGTGCCGCGCATTTGTTGTGCGTAGCCGGTGACGGGGATTTTGGTGGGCAGCCTTTCGATATTGCGGCCATTAATGAACAGCTGCAGGATCTCACCGGGCACGAGTAGTTCGAGCACGGCGTCGCCCGCCAACTTCTGCGGCGCGCGTGAGAAAGGTAAGGTTGTCCGGCGTGTCATCGAAGGCTGAAACAACCACCGGCGCGAAGCAGCAGCTCGTGCGGTTCATTATCGTCGGCGTTTTTTGTGCGGTGCTCGATTTCGGGCTGACTTATCTGCTCACACATGCCGTGGGGCTCGATCGGGTGACCGCGAAGATCTTCGGCTGGTGCCTTGGCACCGCCGCAGCGTACCTGTTGAACTCGAAGTTCACGTTCGAAGCGAAGATTACGGGCAAGCGTGCTCTTGCCGTTTTTGTGCTGTACTTGTCCACCCTGGGTGTGCAAACGTTCCTGTATTGGGTCACCGATGCTCCGCTCATCGCGCTGGGCCTGGTCGATCCATGGAAGGACGGCGTGTCCTTCGTCATCGCTCAAGGCGTGGCCACCGTGACCAACTTTGTGTTGCAGCGCGTGCTCATCTTCAACGAGCCACCGCGCGTGCTTATCGACGAACCCCCGACCCGCTAACGCGAACCCGCCCCCGGTCGCTGGAAGTCCTCGTTCGCGCCCATGCGTAGGAGCTTGAGCCACTCCTTGAATTCCGCCGGGCTGCGACGCTGAATGAGGAAGAACCAACCAAAGCGGACGAGTTCCTGCAGCTTCATCTTCTGCATGCCGCGCTGGTTGATGATGTAGCCGCGGTTGCGGTAGGTGAAATACCGCTTCGAATCATTATCCGGCCACTGGGCATGCGCGCGGCCGCCCATGATCGGGTGGAACTCCGCCGAACCGTCCGGGTGCAGGTACGCCGTGGTCAATGCCGTGCCGTAGTTCATGCCGGATTGGGCTAATCGACGGTGGTACTCCACCTCATCACCCCGAATGAACAGCCGATAGTCCGGCACACCGATACGTTCCATCGCCTTCGCACTGATCAGCGCACCATTGAACAAGCTGGCGTAGTGGGGCAGGAAATCCCCCTCAAGTTCATCCCGGCGGCGGTGCCATGTCAGCCCCTGGCGCAGGGGGAAGGCGAGCCTATTTGGGTCCTCGATGTTGCACACCACTGGGGAAACCTCCGCGAGCTGCTCGCGTTGCGCCACCCGGTATAGCGTCTCCAGAACATGCTCGTCGGCCGGGCGGCCATCATCGTCAGCGCACCAAATGGCATCCGCACCCAGGGCCAAAGCGTGAAGGAAGCCGTAGGCAAAACCGCCCGCGCCACCCAGGTTCGTCCGCGACGGCAAGTAGACCGCTTTATCGCCCGCCAGTTCAGTGAGGAGTTCGCGCACCGCATCCTCAGCACCGTTATCCACCACGACCACCCAGTCCACTGGGTGCGTCTGCTGGACCACCTGCTCCAACGAATACCGAAGCAGCTCCACCCGCTTATGCGTCACGATCACCGCCGCCGTTGTGCCCTGCGGATTCAACGTTGCATCGTCGTTGGCTTCGGCGTTGTCACGAGGACTTTCAGCGGCGGAACTCATGCGCCCTATTCTGCCACGCGTCCACGCCAGCACCAGACATGGTCGCTGCTATGTCCGTGCCCCACCGGGATTGTCACCGATGTTGCGCCAGAGGGCGCTGATGATGACAACGGTGATTAAGTAGCCGCTGACCGCATAGTTGAAAAACCCGCTACTCATCCCATCGCTGAGGACGTCGTAGATGAGAAAAACAGGTGCTAGCAAAACCATCACGACCAAAAAACGGTATGGAGAAAGCACCCTCTGTGTAGAGGAAACGTGGATGAGGTACCCCGTTGTCATGATGCACAAGGAGATGAATAGCGCGACCACTGCGCCAAAGACGACATAGATCATAGTGCTCCCTGATATTTAGGGGCCGCCATGATTTTCATGGCGAACCGAGGAGAACTAGTGGACCGAGCTGTCTGTATTATATTCACGTTGTGTACTGCGTAAATCGGGGGATTAGGAGCGGGTGCTTTCGCAAAAATAGACCGCTTAGTACGGTTTCTTGTAGGCTATCAAGACAGAGCGGTCTATAAGTAAACAGCCGAAAGGAACTACAACATGTCTACCATTCTCTCCGTCACCTTCGACAACCCCAACGACTTCTCTGACCCGCAGGTTCGCGAGGGTCTTTCCCAGGGCGTTCCGGGTCTGCAGCAGCTGCCGGGCCTGATCTGGAAGGTGTGGACGACCAAGCCCGGCGAAGGCCTCGCAGCGTCCTTCTACCTCTTCGACACCCTCGAAAGTGCAAAGAACTGGGGCGACGGTCCTCTGCACGAGTCGCTCCACCAGCTCGGTGCCTCCAACGTGAATGTGCAGTACTGGGAGGTTGAAGAAGAATTCTCCAAGCAGACCTTCGCCACCCTTGAACGCGCGAACAACTGACGAGTACTCACACACAGCGAAGAACGGGAGCGAAAATGACCACTACGATCCCTGACGTACAAACAGTGACCATTCCGCAGTCCGCAAAGGACTTCGGTCTGCTTGAAGCGCTCGTCGGACGCCGTTCGCGGCGCTTCGGTCTCGGCATGACCATTCCAGATGGCCCTTTGGCATACGCGTCGAATTTTGAGCCCTATCCGCTTAGCGACGACGAACGCGCACTTCTTGCCTTCGCGGCCATCGGGGTGACCGGCTTCAACCTCGGTATGCCACACACCGCTTCCGGCGACTCGGATAAGGGGGCAAACTATATCGTGCGTTATACCGGACGCACTACACCGTCGGGTGCAGGCATGGAGTCTAGTGAGATCCTGATCACGGATGATTCCGGCACCTACATCTCCCAGACCAGGAGCCTTACCTCCGAGCAGGTAGCGGAGATTTCTGCATCACGCGACCTTGAAGAGCTCGTGGGTCACGCACGGAACTACCTGGTCAAGCTTTCAGACGAGCCTGTGCGCCTTCCGCCTGACCACACTTTTGTCAATAAGCACAATTTTTGGGTAGCGCTCCAGCCGGGTACTACGCTGATCGCGCCGATTATCGACGCCACAGAGAGCGCCATCAACCTCCTCACCATGCTGTCTGGAGAAGGGTTCGTGCTGTGGGATGAGGTGACCGACACCGCCGTCGGCAAGCCAGAAAAGCTCATAGAGCAGGGCTTGCTCAATCCGGAGGCGAAGCTACCGTTGTCCTACTTCGAGGCATCGGTGAGCACCCTCAGCCACGACGAACTCAGCCTCATCCCGTACAACGCACAACTCGCACTGCAGGCTGCTGGCCTCGGCGGATGGCTGTTCGGGGGCATTAACCACGACGCGTTGCTGGGCGGCTTCGCAGAGCAAGGAGTACCGGGCTTTGGGTTCACCTACACCCAAGCTGGTCCCTTGAAGGTTCCAAACCCTGTGGGCCTACCCGGCTACTTTGAAACCCTCGCCGCCCCGTTCTCTGCCACCTCCCGCGAAGCGGTGGAAACCTTCGTGGCGCGCAAGTTTGGCCCGGCCGGCATCTTCGATACAGGGGTTGGCCCGTACAAGGATCAGCGCGGCATCACTTCCCAGGTGCAGCGTTTTACCGACGAGCAAATTGATTACTTCATCAGCGTCGTCGAAGACGTCACTGAACGTGACGGCCGCTTCCCCGGCAAGAGTCCGAGCGTGGTCACCGGCATCTACACTCAGGCCACGCACGTCGACCCGGAGTACTACGCGAAGTTCCACCACGACGATGCGCTGTTGGACACCCACCGCCGGCACTTCCACGACTGGCACGGTGGGCAGGAGCCCACGCGCCGGAGGTAGGCGTTTTAGGCAGTGGAGTCGTCCTCGTCGAAGCGGGTGAGAAGGTCCCGGACGTACTGGCCGGCTTCGGGGCCTTCGTAGGCTTCCACCACGTCGTCCACAAGCCCGGCTTGGCGGATCTGGCCTTTATCAATCCACAAGGCGGTGTTGCACAGCTGGGCCAGGAAGTCGTTGGAGTGGGAGGCGAAGACGAGGATGCCGGAGCGCTCCACCAGCTCCGCCAGGCGGACGCGGGCCTTGGCCATGAATGCGGCATCGACGGCGCCGATACCTTCATCGAGCAGGAGGATCTCCGGCTCAATGGAGGTGACCACACCCAGGGCAAGACGCACGCGCATGCCGGTGGAGTAGGTGCGCAGGGGCATATTCAGGTAGTCACCCAGCTCAGAGAACTCCGCGATCTCATCGATCTTCGCCTTCATCTGCTTGCGGGTCTGACCGAGGAAGAGGCCACGGATGATGATGTTTTCGTACCCGGAGATCTCCGGGTCCATGCCCACGCCCAGGTCGAAGACGGGGGCGACGCGGCCCCGCACGTCCGCAACCCCGCGGGTGGGCTCGTAGATCCCGGACAGGAGGCGCAGCAGCGTGGACTTGCCGGCACCGTTGTGGCCAACTAGGCCCACGCGGTCGCCTTCACGTAGGTGCAGGTTGATGTCCTTGAGCGCTTCGACGACGACGGTGTTGGAGGCATTCTTCCCAATCGCGCCGCCGGCGGAGCTCATCACGGCTTTCTTAAGGGAGCGGGACTTGGCGTCAAAAATAGGAAAGTCAACGCAGGCGTTGTAGGTGTCAATGGATACCATCCGAAAATCCTTTCTGTGGCGGTGACGCCGTTACACCCAGTAGGGGACCCGGTAGCGCCATTGGCGCATGACAACGAGCGCGACCAGCAGCCCGACAACAGTGAACGCGAGCACAATCCACCAGTGGTAAGCAGCCACGTCCTTGCCAATAAGGGGCGCGCGAACAATCTCAAGGTAGTGGTACAGCGGGTTGAGCTCAGCAATACGGGCACGCTGCGCCACATCCCCACCCTGCTGTTTAAGGGTCTCCGTGGTCCACACGATCGGCGTGACATAAAACAGCAGCTGCACCAAAGCTTCAAGCAGCGGCGCCACATCACGAAAACGCGTAGCGACGATGCCAAACAGCATGGTCACCCACACCCCATTCAGCACCAACAGTGCAAACCCAGGAACGAACAACAACGCTTTCCAGCCGAGATCAAGCCGGAAGACCAGCACCAAGATGAGCCAAATGACCATGTTGTGTGCGAAGAACAGAATCTGACGCCACACCAGGCGATACACATGCACCGACAGGGCAGAGGGCAGCTGATTAATCAGCCCCTCATTCTCGATGAAGACATTCGAGCCGTCCTTGATGCACCCGGAGATGAAACCCCACACGATGAAACCCACCGTCACGTGTGGCAGGAACTCCCGCACAGAAATCTGGAACAGCATTGAGTACAGCAAACCCAACGCCAAAGCCATCACACCGGTGGCAATGGTGATCCACAGCGGACCCAGGGTACTGCGGCGGTAGCGCTGCTTGATGTCCTGCCAACCGAGCTGGAGCCACAGTTCATACTGGCCCCATCCGCGCGCAAGATCACGGGCTGCCGCACCAAAGGTTTGGGACGTGGATGCCGGGGTGTTGTCGTCGGGGCCGGACGTCATGCGGGAGACGTCGGCAAGCAATTGCTTGTTGTCGTGCACGAGTATCACCCTAGCGTGAGCTGCCAAAAAACCGGATACGGGGGCGATGATGCGCAGCGCACCACTGGCAGGCATAATTATTGCGAATGTATAGCGAGGTATGGAAAGTCCCCGCAAGAAGAACCTCAAAGAATGTGGGGAAGGAGTGGGTCAGTGGCATACGATGTCGCCAGCGTGCGTGGCCTGTACACCTCCCTGTCTGACGGGTGGACGTACCTCAACGCACACGATTGCCCGCAGATCCCGGAGCGCGTCTCCGCAGCGGTAGCACGCTCCTTCCGTCTAGCCCCCTCCGTACCCGTACCAGAGGGACACACCGGGTCGCATTCGCTCAAAACACTGGGGCGACCGGAGGCAGATAACCTCCTGGAAGGGGCACGTCACGCGGTAGCGGATCTCGTCGGTGCCGGCGCGGAATGCGTGGTGCTCGGCCCGAATCTGCCGGTACTGTACTCAGCACTCGTTGCAGCGATGGGCCCACAATTCAGGTCAGATTCCACGCTCGTTGTCAGCCCGCTTGACCGACCTGAAATCACTGCGGCGCTGAACACCGCCAATGTTCAGGTGCGTGAAGCACACGCGGACTTGGGCACCGGGGAAGCACCCGCCTGGCAGTACCAGGAGCTGGTGGACGGCACAACGCGCCTCGTCTCCCTCCCCGCGGCACACCCCCAGCTGGGCGCCGTCACCGACGTGGCCGGCATCGTAGACGTGGCCCGCGGCAGATCCCGCGCCTGGGTAGTCGTAGACGCCAGCGCCTACGCGCC
>NZ_VXKH01000039.1 GCF_008693065.1 Corynebacterium tuscaniense
AACTATCCAAGCCCCGGCCGAAACGCAGGCTACAACCATAAGCCGCTAGAAATGTCCAAGAACACCATGGATTCCGTGTCCAAAAAGACACCGGACTCCATGTCCAAAAACCCTATGGACATAACAGGCCTAGTTTTCGTCCCAACCCCAGATGATCGCGCGACCTAAGGAGTGGAAATTCAAGTTGAAGCCCAACTGGGTGGGGTTAGCCACACCATCTTCCGGCAAAACAGTATCCACCGCGTGCACAGCGAACAGGTAACGGTGGGGGCCGTGCCCTGCCGGCGGGTTGGAACCGTAGTAGCCCTTGACACCGGAACAACCGGTCAACACTACCGCCCTTACACCGAGGCCCTCCTTTGAGCCGGCATCGGTGGGCAGCTCAGTTACATCCGCCGGAATATTGAATGCCGCCCAGTGCCAGAAACCAGAAGCCGTAGGGGCATCCGGGTCAAAGCACGTTATGGCAATGCTCTTTGTACCTTCCGGCAGATCAGACCACGCCAACTGCGGGGACACACCCTCATCGCCCCGCTGAGCGACAGGGAGCTGCTCCCCGTCCATCACGTTGGTGGAGGTCACAGGAAACGTCGGCACATCCACGAGTGGTGCGTATGGATCAGGCCCTGGGAAACGATCAGATACATATGAAGCAGTCATGGTTCCTTTCTACCGATGAACTGACGCCCTGGCCACGAATTGAACAAATAACATCCGCGGGATTCATGGTTTGTAATGGCGATTTGCCGGACCACAGAACAACAACCTATAGTTCTACGAGTGCCCAGCCTTCACGGCTGACAACACCCAAAGCCCGGGTGGCGGAATGGCAGACGCGCTAGCTTGAGGTGCTAGTGTCCTATTAACGGACGTGGGGGTTCAAGTCCCCCTCCGGGCACGACCTGTCACCCCTCCGGAGATCTTCGGAGGGGTGACATTCTGTCTAACCCCCAGTTTGGCCCCACGGTACAACCGAGGAAAGATTGAGCCGTGAATTTTCGTCAGATGAGCTCACGCAATAAGACTTTGCTCGTGATAGTTGTCGCTGCGTTTTTCATCGCTGCGTGGATGCTTATCGACGTCCCCTCCTTAACCCAACTCCGCATCTGGTCCGACCGCACTGGGCCATGGTTCCCCGTTGTGTTCTGGCTAGCCTATGTGTTCATCACCCAGTTCCCTATCCCCCGGACCCTCCTGACCGTCTCTGGAGGCGTGCTTTTCGGCGCTGTTAAAGGAATACTTCTGGCGCTCACCGCGACGACAGTGTCCGCAATCGTCTCGCTCCTCCTCGTGCGCTTCCTTCTTCGGGATTGGGTGGAACCACGGCTGACCCACCCGTCTGTCCAGCGCATCAACCAACGCTTGGAGCAACGTGGGTGGCTCGCAATCACGAGCCTGCGCATGATCGCTGGCATCCCGTTTTCCATCATGAACTACGCCGCAGCGCTCACTCGCGTACCCGTCGTACCCTTCGCCATCGCAACCTTCATCGGTTCCGCGCCAGGCACGATCCTGGTCACCATGTTCGGCGATACCCTCACTAGTCGCCCCGATCCCATCTTCATTGCCATCATGGTGACACTCGCCATTATCGGTTGCGGAGGCTTGCTTATCGACGCCACAACACCTCTCCGTCAAGCCCCGACCGTAGACAAAGCCTCATAGCGTCTACACTGTCCCACATGATTGCCGTCCATGCCCGCTACCGTGGCAACGATTCTCGCCGCGCGGATCTTGTTAAACGCTCCGCCGAGGCACTCGCCACCCTTGACGGCGTAGGGCACTTCGACGTCGTGGGCGTGGAAGATATTCGCACACACGTCGCTGATGCGGAGGCGGCCTGCATGCTCGTGATGGCACTACTTTCCGATGGCAATTGGGCCGTCGGCATCGGCATCACCCAAACAGGCCCCGCCATCTACGCCGCGAGCGATGCGGTTGGGGTAAAAGCAGGGACGGTTGGGGTAGTCGTCGAAAAGCAACAGCCCGGCACTGATGCAGCAGACATTGCTTCGACCTTTGCTCTACTTGGCTACGTCCTAGCTAAGCGCACGGTTGAGGGCCGCGAGGCAACCGCACTCGTGAGATCCGGATTTAATCAGAACGAAGCGGCAGCGCAGCTCGGCATTTCCAAACAGGCCATGAGCCAACGCCTGCAAGCTGCCGGATGGCACGCTGAGCAGTCGGGTTGGCAGCTCGCCGTGAACCTGATGTCTAGAGCTGCCGGGGCTCCTCAGTAGAAGGCTGCGCAGGCTGCTCAAAGTTGGGCTGCTCCCAGCCAGACTTCTCCTGCGGTTCCTCGAGAGCCCCATCAACCGGCTTATTCGCCACAGCGCGAGCCTCCGCCACAGCTTTGGCTATCTCCGGATCGGAAGACATTTCGAACCACTGGTCCGTGTCGTCTTGGGAAGCAATCTCTTGGGCCTGGGGGTCAATCTGCCCCGGCTCGTAGCGGAAGACACCATCATCGTCCTTCTTGGCAAACGCCTTAGCAAAGCTTTCCAGCGAATCACCAAACTGGGACGGGATCATCCACATCGAAGAACCATTGCCCTCGGCGATCTTAGGCAGCTTCTCCATGTACTGGTAGGCCAGCAGCTCCGGCGTGACGCCGGAGGACTTGATCGCGGCGTTGACCTTCTGGATCGCGCGGGCCTCACCCTGCGCCTCCAGGAACTTCGCGGCGCGCTCACCCTCCGCGCGCAGGATCGCTGCCTGGCGCTCAGCTTCAGCCGCCAGAATCGACGCGTGCTTCTCACCCTCAGCAGCCAGAATGCGTGCCTGCTTCTCACCCTCAGCAGTCTTAATATCAGACTCACGGCGTCCCTCTGCAGTGAGAATCATTGCGCGCTTCTCACGGTCAGCCTTCATCTGCATCTCCATCGACTGCTGGATCGATGGTGGCGGATCAATTGCCTTAAGCTCCACACGGCTGATGCGCAGTCCCCACTTGGCCGTCGCAGCATCGAGCTCACCGCGGAGGCGGCGGTTGATGGTCTCACGCGAGGTCAGGGTCTCTTCCAGGGTCATACCACCCACAACGTCGCGGAGCGTTGCGGTAGAGATCTGCTCCACACCCACGATGTAGTTATCCACTCCGTAAATCGCGCGGGCAGGATCGTTGATTTGGAAGGTCACCACCGTATCGATGGCCACCGTCAGGTTATCCTGCGTAATCACGGCTTGCGGCGGGAACGACACGACACGCTCGCGTGTATCCACACGCTCACGCACCCTATCGACGAATGGAACCAACAACGTTATTCCACCCGACACGGTGCGGGTGTAGCGCCCCAACCGCTCAATAACCGCTGCTTCACCCTGCGGGATCAGCGCGATAGCGCGGAAGATCACCGAGATGATGAAGATGAAGAGGACAACTAGAAAAATAGTTGCTGCCATAGCTAGTCCTTCCAAACGACTGCAATGATTCCGTCAATGTCGGCGACCGTCACATGATCCCCAGCCGGAATGGTGCGGGCGGGGTCCACCGCGCGGGCGGACCAAATCGAACCATCCAAGCGCACTTGCCCACCAGTCGGCGTGATGTCCTCCACAACGACTGCACCCTTGCCGACGAGTGCCTTCGGCGAGGTATCCAACTTACTGGGGGTCAGATAACGTCGGTGCAAAAATGGGCGCAAGAACAAGATGAGAGCGGCAGACGATAGGCCGAAGATAACCAATTCAGCCCATACAGGAAGACCGAGTAGTGATGCGCCCGATGTCACCAGTGCACCACTGGCGAGCATAAGAAAAGTAAACTCGCCGACCGCAAGCTCAAGGCCAGCGAGCACTAACGCTCCTATTAACCAAATAATTGCACCCACGGCAATAACTATACCGACTACAAGTCAGCCTTACTCAGATCCGGATTAGTAACAAAGTCAACCAGCCGCTCCACCGCTCCGATGAGCGTATGGTCCACATCTCGGAACGATTCCACAGCGCTGTACACACGATTCCAGCCCTCCCGCGGATCAGACCAGCCCAAACGTTGGCAGATGCCCGTCTTCCAGTCTTCGCCTTTTGGGACCTCTGGCCACGCGCGCATGCCGAGTCGTTCTGGCTTCACCGCGGCCCAAATATCCACATATGGGTGCCCCGTGACCAACACGTGTGGCCCCACGCCCTCAACCAGGCGGGACTCCTTCGTTCCCTCGATGAGGTGGTCAGCCAGCACACCGATGCGCCGGCCAGGTCCCGGCTGAAACTCCGCAAGGCGCTCCGGAAGATTGTCTAAGCCCTCAAGGTATTCCACGACCACACCCTCAACCCTCAGGTCATGGCCCCAAATCTTTTCGACGATCGCCGCATCATGCACGCCTTCCACCCAAATCCGCGACGGCATAGCCACCTTTGCCCGCACATTATCCACCCTGCGGGAACCTGAATTGGATCTCTTCTGCACAGGCGCAGCAACCGGTCGCGTCAACGTCACTCGCTGGCCTTCCACCAAAAACGCGCCGGGCAAAAGTTTGAACAGGCGTTGGACCCCACGCCGGTCTTCCAGCCGCACAAAGTCTCCGTCGTACGTCCTCTCGCAGCCGATGACCGCACCAACGAAATCATCGCCGAAAACCTCCGCAACAATGTCACGTGTCGCCGGCACTTCCGGGAAGGTGCGGGGTTTGTTGCGTGCATGGCCTGCAAAAATATCGCCTGAGTACGGGTCGGTTGATCTCATAGTGGACCACAGCGTATCCGATATACTCTCCCAAATGAGTACGCGCGCCGAAGTCTTCTCCCCACTCCAGAACACTGCCGTATGGTTGTCCTCCTGGCTGTGCGGGCATGAGTCAACCGACAACGTCATCTCGGCACTACAAGATCTTGGTGGGCCGCATTATTACCACGACGAAGCATTAACGACGCTTCTGCGAGACATCCGTGAAGCCACCAACCTTAATGAGGAAGGCCCTGCAGTCCGCCTGATTCTTTCTGGCCCCGGTCAGCCCGCGGAGCTGCCTGCCGGCTCCCCAGCGGCTGCTGCACTCACCGAAACCGGATCAGCGGCCCTCGCCCTTCGCGGCTATGGCGGCATCACCCACATTCTGATTCCCTGCTACACCCCCGAGGGCACCACGTGGCGCTGGTTTGAGGAACACGCCCGTCTGCCCGAACCCGCCTGGCTCAGCCCCGGTGAAGCGGACGCTTTACTCTCCCAAGCAACAACAGAAGCCGCCGAGCTCATTCGAGCTACTGGCGGCACCAGGGCAGATCTTCCCGATCCCCGGCTCACTGTTGGTTCTTTAGCCGATTTCTACGACACGCCCGGTTTGCCAATGTCCACCACCCCGCGGGCCGCCAAACTATTTGCACGAGCGGACCGGGTAGCGGCGGTGATTGAGACTGTCGTCGATAAGCTGGGCGATCACTCTTTCGACCCTCAACTTTTCAGTCTCTGGCGTCACATCCGTACAGCACGCATGGCTGGAGTTGCTGATGCGGTGCTGAATTGCCAGCAGACTAGCTAACGCAGCAGTCCGGTTTACAAGGCGCACCGTTACGCGTGCAGCCCTGCACGGTGACTGTCGAGAGTGTCTCAGGCACACTGCGGGCGGCAGTTTTCTCCACAAGGTCAAGGATCAGGTTGGCAAACTCCGGCTCCAACCCGACAGTTGCGGTACGCGTGAGTGTCATACCGCGCTCCTCACAAGCCTCTTTGAGTTCCGTGTCGAGGTCCCACACAACCTCCATGTGATCCGTGATGAAGCCGACAGGGACACAAATGATGTGTTTAATCGAAGGATCTGACGCATGAAGTTCTTCGGTACGGTCCACTACATCCGGCTCAAGCCACGGTGTCGCGGGATTACCGGACCGTGACTGCCACACGACCTCATAGGAAGGCACGCCCGCCGCTTCAGCAATGAGGCGGGAGGCTTCCTCTACCTGGCGCGAATAAAGATTTGAATCCTTGGATCCGCCAGACGCATCATCAGCTGCGTTGGGCACTGAGTGAGCAGCGAAGAGTACACGGGTAGAGTCCTGATCAGCTGACTCCCAAGCCTCGCGCACATGATCAGCCATGAGCTTGACGAAGATCGGATGTCCGTAGAACTGCCACAGCTTGGTGAACTCAATATCACCGTGGGAGTCACGGAGCTTCGTGATGTCCTCATCGTACTGACGGCACGCAGAATAGCCACCCCACGCGGAAGTAGCGAACACTGCCACCTTACGGTGACCGTCCGCCTTGATCTTCTCCGCAGCCTCTTGTGCGAAAGGGTGCCAATTACGGTTACCGAAATAGACCGGCAAAGACTCCCCGCGACGCGCGATCTCCGCCTCTACATTGCTGATGATCGTGCGATTCTGATCATTAATCGGGCTCACACCTCCGAAGTGGAAATAGTGTTCACCGACAGCCGCAAGACGTTCGCGCGGTATACCCCGACCTCTCGTTACGTTCTCTAGAAATGGAATAACCTCGTCCTCCCCTTCGGGGCCACCGAAAGAAAGAACGAGGAGTGCATCAAAATCACTAAACGACATGGACGCTAGTCTAGATCAACCGTGACTACCCCGATGGCTGATTGTGCTAAATGAGTCGGACCGCATACGGTGCCATACCGCTCTGGCGCACCGCAGTCTTCTGCACGTTCATACCGGTCTGTGGCGCTTCGAGCATCTGACCGTTACCCAGGTAAATAGCCACGTGACGGCTACCCCCATCACCCCAGAACAACAGGTCGCCGCGCTCAGCCTGTGCCACCGGGATCTTCTCACCACGCTGGTACTGATAACCGGTGTAATGCGGAAGCGAAATCCCCACACCGGCAAAGGCGTACAAGACTAGGCCAGAGCAGTCGAAGCCAAGCTGACCCGTGCGCGGAGTCCGGCCGTCACTAATGCCCGCAGTCGGACCATTCGCGTCACCACCACCCCACACGTAGGGGGTACCAATCTGAGACTCCGCACGCGCAATAACAGCCTCAATCTGCTGCTGACGGTTGCCATCAGCCACCGTCAAGGAAGAATCCTCGCGAATTTCTTCCGTCACTGCCGAGCTATCCTTCACCTCCGGAAGCACTTCCGCCACAGATTCCTCGACAGCGTCATTCGTAGACTCGCTTCCCGAGGTCGCCGCAATCTCCCCCGTCGCCCCATTCCCATACGGGTCCTCAAAGGTGGAGTGGTCAGCCTGAGATTTGCCCACAGCCTCAGCCAACGCATCCATTGCTGCAGTCACGGTATCTTGCTGAGTATCCTCCGCGGACTCGGTTGATGCAGGAGCTTCGGGCGCAGTGGCTTCCGTGCTGGGCTCAACATTCGGAGCAGCTTCTTGCGCAGCCTCCTGTGTCGGCGCCTCCGGCGCCGTGACCTCAGTCGCAGAAGTTACAGGAGCAGCAGGTGCCTCGGCCTGAGCCGGCGAAGCCTCCTGAGCCGCCGGAGCGGCCGACGCCTCCGGGGTCTCCGGGGTCTCCAGGGTCTCAGGGGAGCTGTCCGCAAGCGGGTGCTCCGGACGCAGCTCCGCTAACTCGCTCTGAGCCTCTGCAAGATCCGCCGACGCCTCATCTCGTGCAGCGAGCTTGTCTGCGAGTTCACCCATAGCGTGGTCCAACGTCCCACGAGCGTCGGATTCGGCCTGGGTAGCTTGACGCTCGCGGTCGTCGGCAAGCCTACTGGCTTGACGCAAGGTGGACTCATCATTTGCGGCGATGGTGCGATTGCGCACCAATTCCTCGAGTGCACCACGCTTCTCATCGGACTCACGACGCAGATAGGTCTGGCGATCCAACGAATCCTTACGTGCATCACCCGAACCCAACTGCGCCGGGGATGCCGAATTCTGAGAACGGTACGAGGAGCGCGCCACCGAGTCCAGGTCTTCCTGCGCACGGTCAACATCCGCCTGCGAGGCATTGAGGCGATCCTTCGCCTCCTTGGCGCCTTGGCGAGCCTGCTCGGCCAAGGACTGCGCATCATGAAGATCGACGAGCGCCTGGTTCACTGCCTCCTGCAGACCGCCCAGCTCAAGGTTGATGCGACTGATATCGGCCTCAAAGCCGGTGATTTCAGAAACAAGAGCAGTAACCGGCGACTCTTGAGCGACAGATGTCGTACTGCACATAACCGACAGTGACACGGCACAAGCGGTTGCAGACAAAAATATCCGGAAGCGTCGGTGCGCCCGGGAACCTGAATACACAGAGCGAACGGAACGGACTGTGAAAACCACTGAGGTATTCCTCTCACCACACTGACCCGGCTCATGCGAGAGCACAAACTAAGCCCGACCCTCCGGTCGGCGTGCGGATTCTAGAACGATCACGGATGTGAGCCCATGGGAGATCGTCCGTCCCTCAAACTTGACTGCAACACGAATCCGCCCCGGCGCCAGCATTACTCAGCGACGGTAACGAACTCAATTCTTGGCGTGCTTCCCCACATGCCCGAATTCATTCAAGTCATCCCACCGACCGGAGTCCGTGTTCAACCTTGCGTCATTCATTAAGTGTTACGAGTGCGTAAGAAGTAACAGTTATCAGCCCACGAGCTGACATGGAAACCATAAGCCACTTCAGATGTCTGGTGCACATCCTTTACCAACTTTCACACTGGTCAAGCTAAATGACATGACTGTTACTTTTTGTCACGCTGGGACTTTAGGGCCACGCAGATCTACTGTGACTTTCATCACGTTCCACAACCTAAGACGCAACATGCGTTAACACAAGGCACATGGGTTGACAGTTATACACCCCGGCGTGTCACATAAGTCTAGGCTCAACGCTTGACTGTCCAGTGCGTTACGACAGCTACAAGCACGATGAGGGCAGCCAAAATTGCCCCTAAGGTGCCCCAGTGCGGTTCCCCACTGTCCGCAATGCTCGCAACAAAAGCATCGATCCCCTGAGCATAATCAGGTTGCCTAATCAGCGCGAACTCGGACTTTTCGATTTGCGCGCGGGTGAGCTCAGTACTCACCGCCGCTGTCGCATCAGGTGCACGGACAATCATGGTGTGTGCGTTTGTGCCCTCCAAGAGCTCCTGCGCCAGATCGCGGAGCGCGCCCGGCCCAGCCCCGACCGTTTCCAGTACGACGTAACCGAAAGGCCCGCCCTCCTGCGTGGAAGCCTCATTCACTGCGCGCAGCAAATCCGGTTCGATGAGAAGATTCATCGGGTTGTCCGTCTCGAACGCAACCGAATCATCCGCTAGCTGGGCGGTCAAAGAAGCCTTATCGACGTTCACGGGAGCCATAGTCCAAAAGGTTAGCGCGCCAACCGCCGGTGCATTGGAGGCGCACAGGGAAGAAACCGCGTCAGGCCCCGTTGCGCGGGTCCCACCGATACGCACACCCCGATGTGAGGGGGATTTCCGGTTACGGGGTAGCTAAAAGTTCCATAGAAGGCCTTTAGCCGGACCGTATTACCTACTTTCAGCGCCGAGTGCCCTAAGATGTGCAGGTAGGGACCCCTATGGGTCGCGACACCCAGAATCTAAGTTTGACAACGAGAAACGGAGCTCACGTGTCTGAGAGCAAGAACTCCTTTAACGCGAAGAAGACTCTCGAGGTCGGCGGTAAGTCCTACGACTACTACGCCCTCGACGCAGTCGAAGGTATGGAGAAACTCCCCTACTCCCTGAAGGTGCTGGGCGAGAACCTGCTGCGCACCGAGGATGGCAAGAATGTCACCGAGGAGCACATCAAGGCGATTGCTAACTGGGATCCGTCGGCAGAGCCGTCCATCGAGATCCAGTTCACCCCGGCACGCGTCCTCATGCAGGACTTCACCGGTGTCCCCTGTGTGGTCGACCTCGCCACCATGCGTGAGGCCGTGTCCTCCCTCGGCGGCAACCCGGACCAGGTCAACCCGCTGAACCCAGCTGAGATGGTCATTGACCACTCCGTGATCATCGAGGCGTTCGGCTCCGAGAACGCTCTGGATAAGAACGTTGAGATCGAGTACGAGCGCAACGAGGAGCGCTACCAGTTCCTGCGCTGGGGTGCAGAGAACTTCTCCAACTTCCGCGTCGTCCCACCGGGAACCGGCATCGTCCACCAGGTGAACATTGAGTACCTCTCCCGCGTTGTCTTTGACAACGACGGCGTAGCTTACCCTGACACCTGTATTGGTACGGACTCCCACACAACCATGGAGAACGGCCTGGGCATCCTGGGCTGGGGTGTCGGTGGCATCGAGGCTGAGGCGGCAATGCTCGGCCAGCCGGTGTCCATGCTCATCCCGCGCGTCGTTGGCTTCAAGCTCACCGGTGAGATCCCGGTTGGCGTGACCGCTACCGACGTTGTTTTGACCGTCACCGAGATGCTCCGCGATCACGGTGTGGTGCAGAAGTTCGTCGAGTTCTACGGCGACGGTGTCAAGCAGATCCCGCTGGCAAACCGCGCAACCATCGGTAACATGTCGCCGGAGTTTGGCTCCACCTGTGCGATCTTCCCGATCGACGAGGAGACTATTAACTACCTCCACCTCACCGGCCGCGACCAGGAGACAATCGACCGCGTCGAGGCATACGCCAAGGCTCAGGGTATGTGGCTCGAGCAGGGTGCCAAGGAAGCCGAGTACTCCGAGTACCTCGAGCTCGATCTGTCCACCGTCAAGCCGTCGATTGCTGGACCGAAGCGCCCACAGGACCGCATCCTGCTCGCAGAGTCCAAGGAGACCTTCCGTAAGCAGCTGCCGGACTACAACACCGCTGGCGACGGCCACGCAGAACCGGTTCGCGCCGAGAAGGTCGAGACCGTTTCCTACAACGAGTCCTGGCCGGCAAACGGCGAGTCCGCTGCTGACGGCTCTGAGGGCCGCGCTTCCAAGCCGGTCATCGTCGAGTCCCCGCAGGGTGGCGAGTACACCCTCGACCACGGCATGGTTGCTATCGCAGCAATCACCTCTTGCACCAACACCTCCAACCCGTCCGTTATGGTCGGTGCGGCGCTGCTGGCGCGCAAGGCTGCTGAGAAGGGCCTGAAGGCTAAGCCATGGGTGAAGACCATTATGGCTCCGGGCTCCCAGGTCGTTGACGGTTACTACAACCGCGCTGACCTATGGAAGGACCTCGAAGCTGTCGGCTTCTACCTGTCCGGCTTCGGCTGTGCATCCTGCATCGGTAACTCCGGCCCGCTGCCGAACGAGATCTCCGCTGCGATCAACGAGTACGACCTGACCGCAACCGCAGTCCTGTCCGGTAACCGTAACTTCGAGGGACGTATCTCCCCCGACGTGAAGATGAACTACCTTGCCTCCCCGCTGTTGGTCATCGCGTACTCCATCGCCGGCACCATGGACTTCGACTTCGAGACCCAGCCACTGGGCCAGGATGCAGACGGCAACGACGTCTTCCTGAAGGACGTCTGGCCGTCCGCTGATGAGATCGAGGGTGTCATCGCTGACACTATCTCCCGTGAGATGTACGAGAAGGACTACGCTGACGTCTTCAAGGGCGACAAGCAGTGGCAGGAGCTCGACATCCCGCAGGGCAAGACCTTCTCCTGGAACGAGGACTCCACCTACATCCGCAAGGCACCGTACTTCGACGGTATGCCGGAGCAGCCGGAAGCTGTTCAGGATATCACCGGCGCTCGCGTGCTGGCTAAGCTGGGCGACTCCGTGACCACGGACCACATCTCCCCTGCTTCCTCCATCAAGCCGGGCACCCCGGCTGCGAACTACCTGGATGCACACGGTGTGGCTCGCCACGACTACAACTCGTTTGGTTCCCGTCGTGGTAACCACGAGGTCATGGTTCGCGGTACCTTCGCTAACATCCGCCTCCGCAACCAGCTGGTTGAAGAGGCCGGTGGCTACACCCGCGACTTCACTCAGGAAGGCGCTCCGCAGGCGTTCATCTACGACGCTGCACAGAACTACGCCGAGAAGAACATCCCACTGGTCGTCCTGGCTGGTAAGGAGTACGGCACCGGTTCTTCCCGTGACTGGGCTGCAAAGGGCACCAACCTGCTCGGCGTCCGCGCTGTCATCACCGAGTCCTTCGAGCGTATTCACCGCTCCAACCTGATCGGTATGGGTGTTCTGCCGCTGCAGTTCCCGGAGGGCGAAACCCACGCTTCCCTGGGTCTGGACGGCACCGAGACCTTCGACATCACCGGCATCACCGCCTTCAATGAGGGCGAC
This sequence comes from Corynebacterium tuscaniense, assembly GCF_008693065.1. Lineage (GTDB taxonomy): Bacteria > Actinomycetota > Actinomycetes > Mycobacteriales > Mycobacteriaceae > Corynebacterium > Corynebacterium tuscaniense. The sequence continues at coordinate 12,105 of NZ_VXKH01000039.1, forward strand.
GCTATTCCGGAGACTGTTCACGTCACCGCCACGAAGGATGGTGGCGAGAAGGTTGAGTTCGAGGCTAAGGTCCGCGTCGATACGCCTGGTGAGGCTGAGTACTACCGCCACGGCGGCATTCTGCAGTACGTTCTGCGCCAGATGGTCAAGAACTAAGCTGCGTAGCTGAAGGCCGGTTCCCCTCGTGGGAGCCGGCTTTTCGCTTATCGACGTCCCGCCACTTACAATCCTCCCTTATGCCCAAACTGCTCTTCCTGTCTTTGCGCAACGGACCGGTTGGTCCTGCGGTGACCCACGCTGAATACCACGACACGCTGCGCGCAACCGGTTTGAGCACAAATGACATTGAGTTGCGCTCCATCTCCGATGAGACCTCCAAGTTGGGCAGCCTTGATGGGGTGAGCGGCATCTTTGTCGGTGGTAGTTCACTGAACATCACTAATGAGGAGTACTCGCCGTGGCAAAAACATGTGCACGAGATCCTCGCCGAACTCGTGGAAGGCGACATCCCCGTCTTCTTCGTCTGCTATGGCATTAGCTGGCTCACCCACCACTTGGGTGGTCTGGTCGGACACACCCACCCGGAAACATCGGGTCCCACCATTGTGAGCACACTGCCCGCTGCAGAGGAAGATCCACTCATGGCTGGATTGCCCAAGTTGTTCACCGCGCTGACCGGGCATACTGAGAACCCTCTCGCAGCCCCAAAGGGTGCGACGCTCCTGGCCGAAGGACCGTCCTGCCCAGTTCAGATCCTGCGCTACCGCGACCATGTGTGGGCTACGCAGTTCCACGCGGAGATGGATGCCGCCGCGATGAAAACGCGCATGGATTTCTACTACGACTACGGCTATTTCCCGCAGGCCGAGTACGACACTATCGTCGCCGGCCTCCCCAGCGTGGATACGACAACCGCAAACGCCCTGGTGAAACGTTTCGCTGAATTCTGCCTAGAGCGCTAACTCCCGCGCTGGTGTGTCCCCGTCTTCGAAGTCGAAGGGGTTCGCAGGCATCGCCTCACGCCCGACGGCCTCCACAATTACCTGCGCGACGAGCTCACGCGAGGTCGTAGATTCTGGCCGCGTAGTCTCGTCTACGGCACGACCACCATGGGAGCGCTCCATGGTCAACCTCGTCGGCCCCAAGATGACATAGTCGAGCTCCGACTCCAACAGGCGCTTATCGACGGCCTTCTTCGACTCCACATAAGCGAACCAGCTGCTGCCGTCGTCCACCGCTGTCGCTTTCGCAGCGCCGGCATAGGACACCATGACGAGCTTGGGTGCGAACTCCCCCAATTCCTCCAGCGCACCGATCATACGCAATGCCGCATCTCGGTCCACCGCATACGTCCGCTCCGGATCACCCCCGCCCGCACCAGCGGACCACACCACCGCGTCAAACGGAGTGAGCAAACGTGCCCACTCCTCCGCGTCCAAGCGGGTGAGGTCGGTGACGATGGCGGTAGCGGAGGCGCCGATAAGCTGCTGAACATGCTCCGGGTTGCGCACGAGACCGGTGACTTTATGCCCCTCCGCAATAAGCAATGGCACGCTCAACTGGCTGACCTTCCCGCCAGCACCAATGACGAGAACGAATTGAGTGAACTCTTGTTCCATGCCGCCCAGGCTAGCGAAAAATGGGGTGGCCGAAGAGGGAGCGCAACGCTCCGAACGGGTGACGATCATTCATCACCGGATAGCCCCGCGGCGACACCCACACCGGCCCGCCCCTGATTCGCTCGACTCGCCCGCGGGCCTGTCGCCACGGATCATCGTCATTGACCCTGTTGTGATAGCGGCACAGCGGCGTCAGGTTGTTCACGTTGGTCTCTCCCCCATGCTTCCACGCCGTCATGTGGTGGAGTTCGCAGGCATCCGCCCCGTGGCGGCAACCGGGCACCGGACACGCCGGAGTGACCGCCCGTGCCAGGTCGCGCTGCTTCTGGTTAGCCAGGCGCTGACCGCGATACAGGTTCACTGCGCCCTGCTGCGGGTGGAATAGCCCCACTTCCAGGTCCGCACCATGAAACGTAGCGAGGAACTCTGCACCGGTCATCGTGGTGCCGTCGGTGAGACCAAGGATCGTCTCATCGCCCTCTTGGCGCACAATACGCGCGTACTCCGGCAGAGGCACCAGCACTAACGGGCGCGGCACTGCCCGCGCAACCCCACCGCCAAACTCCAGCATCGTCATAAACGCCTCAAACAGCTGCGGGCCACGCGGGCGCGACGGATCAATGTCCTGGCTCAACGAGTGTTCCAGATCCGCCATGATGCGCTCCGGTCCCGTCACCATCATCGCTCGTTTGCCTCTGCGCGAACCTGTGAAGCCCACCCCATCCGAAGGCGGCGGCGGTTCCACGGCAGGAACAATCTCCTTGGCGCGCCGCCGCACGGTCTCGTAACTTCCCCGCACGTCCAGCAGGGTGTGGCGGAGTCGCCAGCGGTCCACGGGATCGCTGATCAGCTTCGTGCTCTCTTCGATCAAGGTCAAAGTGTCCATGGAGACGCGGTTCGCGCGAGCCTTAGCCACCCCGAGACTCTGCTGCTTCTTCAACCTCGTCGATCCGAAGTACACTTCGTGCACCTTGGCCCAGTCGCGCACACGTTTCGGCTGCACCCCGGCATCAAGCGCCGCCTGGCGGTCAAAGCCAGCCAAGGTGTCCACCCCGGCAGCAACGGCGCCGAGGAACTCTCCGAAACCAATCATGTCTGCCACCCTGACACGACCAAGAACTCCTGTAAAGCGCGCGTTTCTGAACCTGCGGATAACCCCGATATCGGCAAAAGTTATCCACAGATTCCGGCAAACCGCCCGCGCCTGCTGCCCCAGTGACGTAGACTCGCCTGTTTGGGGTCTAGCATGGGAAGCCATGTACGCGATCATCACCACCACCGGCCCGGACCGGACCGGCATCATCGCTGGAGTTGCTCAGGCTGCGGCGGATCACAACATCAACATCGTCGACGTGTCGCAGACCCTCATGAGTGATTTCTTCACCATGATCATGCGGGTTGCACTGCCGGAAGAAGGCTTTGACATCGCCGCTCTCCAGGACACGCTCACGTCGGTGGGCGCAGACCTTGGCGTGGATATCCGCGTCCAGAGCGAGGCCCTGTTCACCGCGATGAATGAGATCTAGCGCCATGGGCAACGAGCTGAACTTCAAGTCCGCCAGCATTATGGACGTCATCTCGATGATCGAGGACTACCGCCTAGATATCCGCACCGTCACCATGGGCATTTCGCTCATCGGCTGCACGCGCTCCACGATGGCAGCCACTGCGCAGGCTGTCTACGACCGGGTGACCGCGCGCGCCGCACGGCTTGTCGACGTCTGCCAGGGCATCGAACGCGAACTCGGCATCCCCATCGTGAACAAGCGTGTGTCGGTCTCCCCGATCGCGCTCGTCGCAGCGGGCTTGGACGGCAATCCGGCCGACATAGCCCACGCTCTCGACAAAGCAGCCCAAGAGCTCGGCGTGAACTTCATCGGCGGTTACTCCGCGCTCGTGGAAAAGGGCGCCACGGAGGCCGATGAGCGCCTTATCGCCTCCATCCCCGAAGCCTTGTCGAACACGGAATTTGTCTGCGGTTCCGTGAACGTTGCGTCTTCCCGCGCCGGTATCAACATGGACGCGGTGAAAACCATGGGCAAGGTGGTGAAGGAGGCGGCGGAGTTGACGGCGGAGAGGTCGTCGATAAGCTGCGCGAAGCTCGTTGTTTTCGCGAACGCTGTGGGCGACAACCCCTTCATGGCTGGCGCGTTCCACGGTATTGAGGAGCCGGACACCGTCATTTCCGTCGGTGTGTCGGGCCCGGGTGTGGTGGACCGTGCGATCACCCCGTTGGCGGGTAAGTCGCTCAATGAGGTCGCCGAGGAGATCAAGAAAGCTGCGTTTAAGATCACGCGCGCGGGCCAACTCGTAGGCACTCTCACGGCCCAGCGTCTCGGAGTGCCGTTCGGCATCGTTGACCTTTCGCTCGCCCCGACGGCAGAGGTCGGCGATTCCGTCGCGCGCATCCTCGAGCACATGGGCCTGCATCAAGTGGGCACGCACGGCACCACCGCCGCGCTCGCACTGCTTAACGACGCCGTCAAGAAAGGCGGCATGATGGCCTGCTCCCGCGTCGGCGGCCTCTCTGGCTCCTTCATCCCTGTTTCGGAGGATCAGGGCATGATCGACGCTGTGCGTGCCGGATCGATCACCATGGACAAGCTTGAAGCGATGACGTCGATCTGCTCGGTGGGCTTCGACATGATCGCTATTCCCGGCAACACCACCGCCGCGACAATCTCAGGCATGATCGCCGACGAAGCCGCCATCGGTGTGATGAACCATAAAACCACCGCCGCCCGCCTCATCCCCGTCCCCGGCACAAAACCTGGCGACGAAGTCAATTTCGGTGGCCTCCTCGGCTATGCGCCGGTAATTCCCGTGAACCAGGTCAGCAACGCGCCGTTCATCGAGCGTGGCGGCTTCATCCCCGCCCCGGTCCACGGCTTCCGCAACTAAGCCTTGACCCTCACGCGGCGTCATAGTTCAAAATGGCGGCATGAGGATCTCTGACGTCGCGCGCGCTGCTGGCTGCTCCGTGCGCGCCATCCGCCACTTGCACGAAACCGGGGCCGTGCCGGAGCCCGCACGCACTCCTGGCAACTACCGCGACTA
>NZ_VXKH01000040.1 GCF_008693065.1 Corynebacterium tuscaniense
TGCTCCGCGGCGCGGCTTATGTGTTCGCTGACGAGCCGACCGCCTCCCTCGACCCCACTAACCGCGACCAAGTTATCGCGCTCCTGCGGCGAGCTGCGGACGGGGGCGCACTCGTTCTGGCCGCCACGCACGATGCCGCAGTTATTGCTGCCGCTGACAGCACCTTGCGCATCAATGATCGCCAGGTCACAGTCTCCGGCTCTGCGCGGGATTAAATCGCGATGCCCGCGGCCTCGGCCACCTTCCGGTACCCGGCCGCATGGTCCGCGACGCTGGCGTGGGCGTTGAGTCCGCTGGGGTTGTCGAGCACGGGCCTGACCCCCGGAAAGTAGACACGTCGGGGGTTAGCTATGCTGCTTGGGTCAGCGTAGCTGATGTGAGTGCTTCGAAGTCATTGGGGGCTAGAAAGTTGCACCAGGAGTGCCGTCTGCGGGCGTTGTAGCGCATGCACCACCGGAAGACTTCTTGGCAACTGATGTCGAAGTGGTGGAGTTTCGTTTCAATGTAACCTGAGGCGCGCTAGTGTTAGCGGCATGACAACACGTGCTGCTATTTACCTCCGTATCTCGCTCGATGCTGCCATGGACGGCCTCGCCATCGACCGGCAGCGCCAGGACTGCGAAGCCCTTGCCGAGCAACGCGGCTGGGACGTCGTGCATACCTACGTCGATCAGTCGATCTCCGCGTCGAAGAAGGACGTGGACCGCCCCGACTACGACGCGATCGTGGCGTCCTTTGAGCGCGGCGAGATCGACGCGATCATTTGCTGGGACCTCGACCGCCTCACACGGCAGCCCTGGCAGCTCGAAGAGTGGATCGACAGGGCAGAGGAGCAGGGGCTGAAACTCGTCACTGCGAACGGTGATGCTGACCTTGCCACCGACGGCGGCAGAATGTACGCGCGCATCAAAGCAGCCGTGGCACGCGGCGAGATCGAGCGAAAGAGCATGCGCCAGTCTCGTGCGCAACAGCAACGCGCCGAGCAGGGCCGCTGGTACTCCGGCGGTGTGCGCCCTATCGGCTACACCTCCACCGGCGAGATCATTCCATCCGAAGCCGCCGCCGTGCTCGGTATGTTCCGCGCTGTCGAGAGGGGCAACTCCATGCGCGACATTGCGCGCGCCTTATCTGGGGTCGATCAACCGGGCTTGCCGGATATCCCGACCACGCCGCGCCATATGTACACCGTGGTCACAGAGCGCAACGCTCGACGCCGCGCTGAAGGCCAGGAAGAAAAGCCGGTTCCCGACGCGCAGCCGTGGGCCTACACGTCGTTGCACTCGATCCTGCGCAACCCCGTGTATGCGGGTTACTCCACTTATAAGAAGGCCAAGCGCAAAGGCGTGAAGAACAAATACCGCCGTGTCACGCATATCGTCCGCGACCCCGATACCGGCGAGCCGGTGAAAGGGCAGTGGGAGCCGATCGTCACACCCGATCTGTGGTGGCGCGTGCAGAACGTGCTCGATGATCCCGACCGGCTGACCAACAAGGAGCGGCGTAATACTCGCCGCCATCTTGGCTCGGGTCTGTATGTCTGCGACGAGTGTGGCAATCCCGTGCGCACGCATGCCGACCGCTACCGCTGCGCCGCCTGTGGCTTAGTGCGCACGCATAGCGTCGATGATTTTGTGCTCGCCGTGATCCGCGCCCGCCTTGGTCGTGACGACCTAGCAGACCTGTTGCCGACTGCGGATGACGACGAGGTCGACGCCATCGACGACGAACTCGCTGAGCTTCGCGCAAAGCTCGCCCGCGTCCAGGCTGACTACGACGAGGAGCTTATCGAGGCCCGTGACCTCAAGCGCGCGCGAAACCGTTATGAGCCGCAGATCGAGAAACTCGAAACGCGCCGTGCCCGCCTTGCTGGCGCATCGGCGCTGCTCGACACAACCGGCTACGCCTCGCCCGTGGACGCCTTCGACAACGCAGAGCTTGCCGTGCAGCGCCGTGTCATCAACACCCTGTGCCAGGTGCGCCTGCGCCGTGGCGTGCGCGGAAGCAAGACCTTTAACCCCGAATCAGTCCAGATCGTGTGGAACTAGGTTGCAGTGTGTGACACGTCAACAATCGCGCGCATGTGCTGCGACGCGCGACGCTCCTACGAAGGAACGCCACGGAGCCGGCAGTTCGGGGGAGATCTGCCTTCGTGTATCGGGGGTGACACTGCTCAACCGTGGCGTTCGGGGAAAGTATTACACGACTGTTTCCACCCCGCATGTCGAGCGCCGAAAGCAAGAACCCGGGTTGTACGGTAGCGGTAATTTGCGTTTTTGTTACACGCCGCGTTTCACGCAACGATCCCGGGCGGCTTCGCATCCTGCCATGTGTACATCGTTACATCTCAGGGGCGAGATGTGGAGGATCGGCCAGACTTGGATAGGGAGTGCCCGCATGGCAAACGAGCGGATTACAGAAGACTTAGTCGATGAAAAGCTCCGCAACCTCGGATATTACGAGGATGCAGAGAAGATCATCGTTGAGAAGCAGCAATCCGCCATTGAGCTGGTTCGCAAGTCTTTGTCGAAGGCGTCGAAAACTGGCGGCGGCGGTGGTGGTTTCCCGGAGTTCATCATCACTGCCCCCGACACCCCCGACATGATCGTGGTTATCGAGTGCAAGGCAGAGACACGTTGGCACGAGTCGGAAAATCGTGATCGCCCTAAAGACTTCGCGGTTGACGGTGTTCTGCACTACGCAAGTTTTCTGACACACAAATACACCGTGATCTCGATTGCAGTCTCGGGCACGCCTGCACATAGTGAATGGTCCTTCTTTGTCACCACCAAAGGAGAGAAGGAAGCACGCCCGCTTAAGGCCCCGAGCGGTGCAGCGATTACCGAACTTGTCAGCCTTGATGACCTCATTACCGCCGCATCGTTCGATCCTTCTGTTCAGGCAAAGCGAACAAAAGACCTCATTTCGTTCTCTCAGGAAATGCACGCTTTCATGAGGGATGAAGCGGAGCTAGAAGAGAAAGAGAAGCCTCTCGCCGTCGCGGGTAGCCTAATCGCGCTCAACGACCCTGTCTTTGCAAAGACCTACGAAGCATATGGTGCGAAAGACTTGCCCGACTTCTGGATGCAAACGATCCAGAAAGTCATCGGGTCTGCGCAAATCCCGTTCGCCAAGATAACGAACATGACCCAGCCGTTTACTGGCATCCAAGTGCACCCAGAGCTGGGTAAAGCTACCAAAGCCTATCCACAGGGCTTGTTACACGAAATCGTGACCCTGCTTGCGGAGAAGGTGCTGCCCTTTATCACCGTTTATCACGACTTCGACGTTGTGGGAGCTTTCTACGGTGAGTTCCTGAAGTACACAGGCGGTGACGGCAAAGGGTTGGGGATTGTACTCACGCCGAAGCACATCACTGAGCTGTTTAGCCTGCTTGCCAACGTCGATAAGGACAGCATCGTGCTTGACACCTGCGCTGGTACTGGAGGCTTCCTAATCTCGGCAATGAACCAGATGGTCCGTACTGCGATCACGCAAGACGAGATTGAGTCGATCAAGAAAAACCAACTGATCGGCGTCGAACAAAACCCGAGCATGTACGCCCTAGCGGCTTCAAACATGATCCTGCGCGGTGACGGGAAGGCCAACCTCTACCAAGGGTCTTGTTTTGACACCGCCATCACCAAAGGCGTCAAGTCCCACAAAGCGACAGTTGGTTTGATTAACCCGCCTTACGCCAAAACTAAGGAAGACCTGCACGAGCTGCGATTCGTGGAACACATGCTTGATTGTCTCACTCCCGGGGCGATCGGTATTGCCATTGTCCCTATCTCGTGCGCAACTGCGCCTAGCTGTGATGTCCAGGGACGTTGTTGAGTCGGTCGAAGGGTACGCCGCCAATCGCAGAGTGGTGTCGGTGGTGGTTGTAGAAGTGGAGCCAGCCGGGCAGCGCCAGGCGTCGTTCGGCCTCTGAACCGTAAAACCTGGCATAGGCCCAGCCGTCCCCGAGCGTGCGGTGGAATCGCTCGATCTTCCCGTTCGTCTGCGGCCGGTAGGGGCGTGTCCGCTTGTGTCGGATGCCGAGCCGAGCGCAGAAGTCCCTCCATGCGTGGGATCTGTATGCCGACCCGTTGTCGGATAGGACTCGCTCGACGGTCACGCCTCGTTCGGCGAACCAGGCCACGGCGCGTTCGAGAACTCCCACCGCTGTGCTCGCCTGCTCATCCGACCAGATTTCTGCGTATGCGACGCGGGAGTGGTCGTCGATGACTGTGTGAACGAACGCCGTCCCGGTGCGCGGCTTGTGATCTTTTCCTCGTGGTAATCCCGGAGTCGCGAGCTTGTTCCGTGCGCCTTGCTGCCGACCTACGTAACGATGTCCACCGCCGTCGGGGATGTTGCCGAACTTCGTGACATCGACATGAATCAACGATCCCGGATGAGGATGCTCATATCGCCGCAATGGCTCGCCAGTGACACGATCGATATGCGAGAGGCGGTTCACGCGGCAACGGACGAGGACCGCGTGAACAGTCGACGTCGAGAGACCAAGTCGCGCAGCGATCTGGGCTGGCCCCAGTCGAAGCCGCCAGCGCAGGTTGATGATCTTCTTCTTGACATGCTCGGGCGTCCTGCCTGGGATCCGGTGCGGCTTGCTGGAGCGATCCTGCATCCCAAACTCACCCTCTTCCCGGTAGCGGCCTGCCCATTTCCGGGCAGTGATCGGGGAGACCATGAACATCTTGGGGTCGTTTGCGGGAGGGGGCGGAATCCTACGCTAAGGCTTTGGCCAGCGATATTCTCCGGTGAGATTGATGTGTTCCCATCCGAGCGGCGAAACATGGGCCAAGAGATCGGGCGATAGCAGCTTTCCATCGCGTTTCTGGTTTGCAACGACCTCGCCGAGCTTCATGGTGTTCCAGAAGATGATGATGGCGGCGAGCAGATTCATGCCGGCGATGCGGTAATGCTGGCCTTCGGCGGAACGGTCGCGGATTTCACCGCGGCGGTGGAAGCTGATTGCCCGCTTCAGCGCATGATGAGCTTCGCCTTTGTTGAGCCCGATCTGGGCACGCCGTTGGAGTTCGGCATCCAGAATCCAGTCGATCATGAACAGGGTGCGCTCGACGCGACCGACTTCCCGCAGGGCTGTCGCGAGCTCGTTCTGCCGCGGATAGGAGGCGAGTTTCCGCAGAATCTGGCTTGGCGCGACGGTCCCGGCAGCAATGGTGGCGGCGATGCGCAGGATGTCGGGCCAATTGCGCTCGATCATGGCTTGGTTGACCTTTCCGCCGATCAACGCTCGCAGGTGCGCCGGGGCGGCCGACGGATTGAACGCGTAGAGCCGTTTGGATGGCAGGTCGCGGATGCGCGGAGCGAACCGGTAGCCGAGAATGGCACATGCGGCAAAGACGTGATCGGTGAAGCCGCCCGTGTCGGTGAACTGCTCGCGGATATGGCGTCCAGCATCGTTCATCAGCAGGCCATCGAGGATGTAAGGCGCTTCGCTTGCCGTTGCAGGAATCACCTGGGTTGCGAACGGCGCATATTGGTCGGAGACGTGGCTATAGGCTTTCAGGCCCGGGGTATTGCCATATTTCGCGTTGACCAGGTTCATGGCCTCACCTTGCTCTGTAGCGACGAAGAACTGTCCGTCGCTCGAAGCCGACGTGCCCATGCCCCAGAACCGGGCCATGGGTAACGCTGCCTGTGCCTCGACCACCATGGCCAGCGCCCGGTCATAGGCTTCGCCCTCGACATGCCACCGTCCAATGCGGATCAATTCCCAGAAGGTGTGGGTGTTTGTCGCATCCGCCATTTTGCGCAAGCCGAGGTTGATCCCTTCCGCCAAGATAACGTTCATTAGCCCGATCCGGTCAGCGCAGGGTGCTCCTGTGCGCAGATGGGTGAACGCTTCGGTGAAGCCGGTCGCCGCATCCACCTCCAGCAGGAGATCGGTGATGCGCGCGGGCGGGATCTGCTTGTAGAGATCGAGCACCAGATCTTCGGCGCCTGTCGGCGCGGCGGCTTCGAGTTTCTCGATATGCAGAACGCCGTTTTCAATCGACCCGCCCGGGATCGTGCCTGCGCGAGCGGCACGGCCAAGCTCGCGCAACCGCATGTCGAGGCGAGCTTGCCGGTCTGCCAGCCATTCCTCCGGCCGCAATGGCACAGCGAGACGACCGCCTTCCGCGATGGCTTGTGCCGGAACGAGTGCGTGTTTCAGATCGCCATAGCGCCGGGACCTAGTAAGCCAGACATCTCCGGAGCGGAACGCATCGCGCAGATGGAACAGCACCGCGATCTCCCATAGGCGAGCGTCGCCAGCCCTCTGGGCCCGAAGGTGGCGATGCCATTTCGAGCTGGGCCGCAAGAAGCTGGTCATCGCGGCATCGTTCAAACCGGTACGAAGGGCCGTCACCGCTTCCAGAAGCGGCAGTGCAACGGGCGCAGCTCGCAGATCGAGCAGGCGCAACATGCGTGGAGCGTATCGGCGGAAGCGGTGATAACCGTCGAGCACATGATTGAGCGGATCGTCGGCCATGGTGGCGGTCAGCCTGGTTGCCATTGCAACAAGGGTTTTTAAGCCGTCCCACCCTGACCCACTCGCGATGACATCGCCCAGCGGCTGGCCATCATCCTGTGCATCGACCAGGGCGCCCCCGATCTCGGCGAAGGATTTCAGGGTGTCACGCACCACCCCCGCTTCGTCTGCGACCTTTGCATGGCAAATACGCTCCGAAGCACGGTAGAGACGGCCGACGATCCGGTCGTGGGTTTCGACCACTGCGTCGGCCAACATCGCCTGCCATTCCGAGACGCAAACAGCCAAGATCGCAAGCCGCCTGTCCTCCGGGAGATCGCGCATGCCGTCGGCATAATACCGTTCACCCTGCCTGCGCAGACGAGTCACCCGATGGGCAGGAACGCCGGCAAGCAGATCCTCGGGGAGATCGACGCGTTGCAGATATTCGAGCCGGTCGAGCAGCCGGTTGGCCGACGAAGAGTTCGAGCCAGGCTCGAACTGGCGCAGCCACACAAAACGGGTCACCCGATCATCAGCCGTCTCCTCGAGCAATGCCAGCAACTGTTCTCGGATCGACATAGGCAGCCGACTGGCGATCCTCGTCTCGATGCGTCGCTCGGCATCGACGAGAGCCGCGGCACAAAGCCGCTCGATCGTGGATGTCGCGGGAAGGACAGTGCGGGTGCGTCGGCACTCGGCTACGAAGCGACGGGCGATATCCTCGTTCGACACCGCCATCTCGGCTTCTCGGAACAACCATTCCTTCAGCTCGCTCGCACCACGTCCGGAGAAGGTGCGGAAGCCGTAGAGCCCCCGTAACTCGGCAAGATGCTCGTGCCGTGTTTCCTCGCGGGCAGCATAGTCTACGAGATCGTCGGCACCCAGGCCAAGCTGCGCTCCGATAAATTCGATGACCTCTGCAGGGATCAGTTCGCCTGGAGCCAGCACCCGGCCGGGATAGCGCAGGACACACAATTGCAGGGCGAAGCCGAACCTGTTGTGAGCGCGCCGACGCAGCCTGATATGCCCAAAGTCTTCATCACTCAGCGTATAGTGCTTGAGCAAATCCGTCTGTGAAGTCGGCAAGCGCAACAGCGCGTCTTTCTGCCGATCGGTTAGAGTGACGCGACGCGGCATACATGTTCCTTTTTCAAAATCTGATAGCGTTCAAGACGCTTTGTTTATGAAGCTGGTTGAGATACATTTCCAGAGGTCAATGCAATCGTGGCCGAAGCGCCGCCTCAAACCAACGTTTGTGATACATGCTGATCGGATATGCCCGCGTCTCCAAAGCCGATGGCTCGCAGTCTCTCGACCTGCAGCACGACGCCTTGCGCGCCGCAGGTGTCGAACGGGACAATATCTATGATGATCTTGCTTCCGGCGGTCGTGATGATCGCCCTGGCTTGACTGCCTGCCTCAAGTCATTGCGTGACGGCGATGTGCTGGTGGTCTGGAAGCTCGATCGCCTCGGACGATCGCTTGCCCATCTGGTCAACACGGTGAAGGAGCTGTCAGACCGCAAGATCGGCCTGCGGGTTCTGACTGGAAAGGGCGCTCAGAGGCACTGTTGCAAAGTTAGCGATGAGGCAGCCTTTTGTCTTATTCAAAGGCCTTACATTTCAAAAACTCTGCTTACCAGGCGCATTTCGCCCAGGGGATCACCATAATAAAATGCTGAGGCCTGGCCTTTGCGTAGTGCACGCATCACCTCAATACCTTTGATGGTGGCGTAAGCCGTCTTCATGGATTTAAATCCCAGCGTGGCGTTGATTATCCGTTTCAGTTTGCCATGATCGCATTCAATCACGTTGTTCCGGTACTTAATCTGTCGGTGTTCAACGTCAGACGGGCACCGGCCTTCGCGTTTGAGCAGAGCAAGCGCGCGACCATAGGCGGGCGCTTTATCCGTGTTGATGAATCGTGGGATCTGCCACTTCTTCACGTTGTTGAGGATTTTACCCAGAAACCGGTATACAGCTTTGCTGTTACGACGGGAGGAGAGATAAAAATCGACAGTGCGGCCCCGGCTGTCGACGGCCCGGTACAGATACGCCCAGCGGCCATTGACCTTCACGTAGGTTTCATCCATGTGCCACGGGCAAAGATCGGAAGGGTTACGCCAGTACCAGCGCAGCCGTTTTTCCATTTCAGGCGCATAACGCTGAACCCAGCGGTAAATCGTGGAGTGATCGACATTCACTCCGCGTTCAGCCAGCATCTCCTGCAGCTCACGGTAACTGATGCCGTATTTGCAGTACCAGCGTACGGCCCACAGAATGATGTCACGCTGAAAATGCCGGCCTTTGAATGGGTTCATGTGCAGCTCCATCAGCAAAAGGGGATGATAAGTTTATCACCACCGACTATTTGCAACAGTGCCAACCCATGTTATATTGCACAAGATAAAAATATATCATCATGAACAATAAAACTGTCTGCTTACATAAACAGTAATACAAGGGGTGTTATGAGCCATATTCAACGGGAAACGTCTTGCTCGAGGCCGCGATTAAATTCCAACCTGGATGCTGATTTATATGGGTATAGATGGGCTCGCGATAATGTCGGGCAATCAGGTGCGACAATCTATCGATTGTATGGGAAGCCCAATGCGCCAGAGTTGTTTCTGAAACATGGCAAAGGTAGCGTTGCCAATGATGTTACAGATGAGATGGTCAGACTAAACTGGCTGACGGCATTTATGCCTCTTCCGACCATCAAGCATTTTATCCGTACTCCTGATGATGCATGGTTACTCACCACTGCGATCCCCGGGAAAACAGCATTCCAGGTATTAGAAGAATATCCTGATTCAGGTGAAAATATTGTTGATGCGCTGGCAGTGTTCCTGCGCCGGTTGCATTCGATTCCTGTTTGTAATTGTCCTTTTAACAGCGATCGCGTATTTCGTCTCGCTCAGGCGCAATCACGAATGAATAACGGTTTGGTTGATGCTAGTGATTTTGATGACGAGCGTAATGGCTGGCCTGTTGAACAAGTCTGGAAAGAAATGCATAAGCTTTTGCCATTCTCACCGGATTCAGTCGTCACTCATGGTGATTTCTCACTTGATAACCTTATTTTTGACGAGGGGAAATTAATAGGTTGTATTGATGTTGGACGAGTCGGAATCGCAGACCGATACCAGGATCTTGCCATCCTATGGAACTGCCTCGGTGAGTTTTCTCCTTCATTACAGAAACGGCTTTTTCAAAAATATGGTATTGATAATCCTGATATGAATAAATTGCAGTTTCATTTGATGCTCGATGAGTTTTTCTGATAGTTAGTCTTTGTAGAGACACAAACCTGAAATTCCGGACACCGCGCTTCAGGACATCTCCCTGGACGCCGATATCTGGCAGTATCCGGACGGGGCACTGTTGCAAATAGTCGGTGGTGATAAACTTATCATCCCCTTTTGCTGATGGAGCTGCACATGAACCCATTCAAAGGCCGGCATTTTCAGCGTGACATCATTCTGTGGGCCGTACGCTGGTACTGCAAATACGGCATCAGTTACCGTGAGCTGCAGGAGATGCTGGCTGAACGCGGAGTGAATGTCGATCACTCCACGATTTACCGCTGGGTTCAGCGTTATGCGCCTGAAATGGAAAAACGGCTGCGCTGGTACTGGCGTAACCCTTCCGATCTTTGCCCGTGGCACATGGATGAAACCTACGTGAAGGTCAATGGCCGCTGGGCGTATCTGTACCGGGCCGTCGACAGCCGGGGCCGCACTGTCGATTTTTATCTCTCCTCCCGTCGTAACAGCAAAGCTGCATACCGGTTTCTGGGTAAAATCCTCAACAACGTGAAGAAGTGGCAGATCCCACGATTCATCAACACGGATAAAGCGCCCGCCTATGGTCGCGCGCTTGCTCTGCTCAAACGCGAAGGCCGGTGCCCGTCTGACGTTGAACACCGACAGATTAAGTACCGGAACAACGTGATTGAATGCGATCATGGCAAACTGAAACGGATAATCAACGCCACGCTGGGATTTAAATCCATGAAGACGGCTTACGCCACCATCAAAGGTATTGAGGTGATGCGTGCACTACGCAAAGGCCAGGCCTCAGCATTTTATTATGGTGATCCCCTGGGCGAAATGCGCCTGGTAAGCAGAGTTTTTGAAATGTAAGGCCTTTGAATAAGACAAAAGGCTGCCTCATCGCTAACTTTGCAACAGTGCCCGCTCAGATCGACACCACGACTGCGTCCGGTCGCATGGTGTTCGGAATCTTCGCCACCTTGGCCGAGTTCGAGCGGGATCTGATCCGAGAGCGCACCATGGCGGGTCTCGCCTCCGCGAGAGCGCGCGGTCGCAAGGGCGGACGAAAATTCGCGCTCACCAAAGCTCAGGTGCGTCTCGCGCAAGCCGCCATGGCCCAGCGCGATACTTCAGTTTCCGATCTCTGCAAGGAACTCGGCATCGAGCGCGTCACTCTCTACCGATATGTCGGTCCCAAAGGCGAGCTCAGAGACCATGGAAAGCATGTTCTCGGACTTACGTAGCAACTCGTTTCTTTTCGCAGGTTGAGCCACCTCCGCGCTTCATCAGAAAACTGAAGGAACCTCCATTGAATCGAACTAATATTCTTTTTGGTGAATCGCATTCTGACTGGTTGCCTGTCAGAGGCGGAGAATCTGGTGATTTTGTTTTTCGACGTGGTGACGGGCATGCCTTCGCGAAAATCGCACCTGCTTCCCGCCGCGGTGAGCTCGCTGGAGAGCGTGACCGCCTCATTTGGCTCAAAGGTCGAGGTGTGGCTTGCCCCGAGGTGATCAACTGGCAGGAGGAACAGGAGGGTGCATGCTTGGTGATAACGGCAATTCCGGGAGTACCGGCGGCTGATCTGTCTGGAGCGGATTTGCTCAAAGCGTGGCCGTCAATGGGGCAGCAACTTGGCGCTGTTCACAGCCTATCGGTTGATCAATGTCCGTTTGAGCGCAGGCTGTCGCGAATGTTCGGACGCGCCGTTGATGTGGTGTCCCGCAATGCCGTCAATCCCGACTTCTTACCGGACGAGGACAAGAGTACGCCGCAGCTCGATCTTTTGGCTCGTGTCGAACGAGAGCTACCGGTGCGGCTCGACCAAGAGCGCACCGATATGGTTGTTTGCCATGGTGATCCCTGCATGCCGAACTTCATGGTGGACCCTAAAACTCTTCAATGCACGGGTCTGATCGACCTTGGGCGGCTCGGAACAGCAGATCGCTATGCCGATTTGGCACTCATGATTGCTAACGCCGAAGAGAACTGGGCAGCGCCAGATGAAGCAGAGCGCGCCTTCGCTGTCCTATTCAATGTATTGGGGATCGAAGCCCCCGACCGCGAACGCCTTGCCTTCTATCTGCGATTGGACCCTCTGACTTGGGGTTGATGTTCATGCCGCCTGTTTTTCCTGCTCATTGGCACGTTTCGCAACCTGTTCTCATTGCGGACACCTTTTCCAGCCTCGTTTGGAAAGTTTCATTGCCAGACGGGACTCCTGCAATCGTCAAGGGATTGAAACCTATAGAAGACATTGCTGATGAACTGCGCGGGGCCGACTATCTGGTATGGCGCAATGGGAGGGGAGCAGTCCGGTTGCTCGGTCGTGAGAACAATCTGATGTTGCTCGAATATGCCGGGGAGCGAATGCTCTCTCACATCGTTGCCGAGCACGGCGACTACCAGGCGACCGAAATTGCAGCGGAACTAATGGCGAAGCTGTATGCCGCATCTGAGGAACCCCTGCCTTCTGCCCTTCTCCCGATCCGGGATCGCTTTGCAGCTTTGTTTCAGCGGGCGCGCGATGATCAAAACGCAGGTTGTCAAACTGACTACGTCCACGCGGCGATTATAGCCGATCAAATGATGAGCAATGCCTCGGAACTGCGTGGGCTACATGGCGATCTGCATCATGAAAACATCATGTTCTCCAGTCGCGGCTGGCTGGTGATAGATCCCGTCGGTCTGGTCGGTGAAGTGGGCTTTGGCGCCGCCAATATGTTCTACGATCCGGCTGACAGAGACGACCTTTGTCTCGATCCTAGACGCATTGCACAGATGGCGGACGCATTCTCTCGTGCGCTGGACGTCGATCCGCGTCGCCTGCTCGACCAGGCGTACGCTTATGGGTGCCTTTCCGCAGCTTGGAACGCGGATGGAGAAGAGGAGCAACGCGATCTAGCTATCGCGGCCGCGATCAAGCAGGTGCGACAGACGTCATACTAGATATCAAGCGACTTCTCCTATCCCCTGGGAACACATCAATCTTACCGGAGAATATCGTTGGCCAAAGCCTTAGCGTAGGATTTCGCCCTCTCCCGCAAACGACCCCATCTTTGCGGCGATCGTGGCCGGATAGCCGTCTTCGACAATCAGCCGAGCTAACCGGAGACGGGCACGAGGAGTGAGAAGAGCGTTCGGATGGGTCATCAATTGGCCTCCGCCGCGGTCTTCGTAAGCGCGCGTCTGGTGAGAAGCATGATGACGAGAGCGATCGCTGTCAGCACCGAAGCGACCCAAACCGGCGCGAGCAGCCCCAGCCCGGTCGCGAGCCCGAGCGCACCAAGCACGGGCCCCGCTGCAGCTCCGATATTCAATGCTGCGGTTGCGTACGAACCGCCTATCGTTGGCGCACCCGATGCTGCATACAGCACACGCGTGATCAGAGTACTGCCGACGCCGAACGACAGGAATCCCTGAACGAGGACGAGGACGATAAGCGCAACGGGATGAGATGCGACCACTGCCAACACGATCCAGCCTGTCAGCAATAGCGGTCCGCCGACTGCGAGCACGAGGCCAGGTCGTTGATCTGATAGTCGTCCTGCGATCGTGACGCCAAGGAACGATCCGATGCCGAACATCACCAGCGCGACGGACACCCACGCTTCGGCCAAGCCCGCGGTCTCGGTCACGATGGGTGCCAGGAAGGTGAATGCCGCAAAGGTCCCTCCGTTGATCAGCGCTCCGAGTGCCATGGCCAGGATGAGCCGCGGCGTCGCCAACTGGCTGAGCTCGACACGGAGCCTTGGTGAGGTCGCGCTAGTCTCGCTCCGACCAACATTGTTCGTGACGCCACGAATGACTCCAACGGCCGCGGGAATACAGAGGATGGCGATCGCCCAGAACGTCGTTCGCCAGCCCAGCGCTGTGCCGAGCAGTGCCCCGGCGGGGACGCCCACGACGGTTGCGATCGTCGTGCCGGAGAGCAGGATCGACAGTGCACGCCCCTTCTGGTTCGCTGGCACGAGGGTAGTGGCCGTGCTCAGTGCTACGGCGAGGAATCCTGCGTTTGCGAGAGCGCTGAGCACCCGGGTGATGAGCAGGAGAGAGAACACTGGTGTCATCGCTCCGATGACGTGGCTTCCCGCGAACACGAGAAGGCAAACGATCAATGTGAGCCGCGGTGGCCAACGGCGAGCGAATGCCGCCATCACTGGCGCGCCGACGACCATACCGACTGCGAATGCGGAGGTCAGCAGGCCCGCAGTGCCGACCGAGACGTCAAGTTCGGTCGCGATCGCGGGGAGCAATCCCGCGAGCATGAATTCTGAAGTGCCCATGACGAAGACCGCCAGGGCAAGCATGTAGAGGGCAAAAGGCATCGAGTACTCCGAGGTGTGAGATCAAGAAATGGTTCTTCTTGTCACCACGGCCAGCGCCCCGGGTACGCCAGACATACGCCCACACAGATCGTGGGCGTCGTAACTAGTGGTTCAAGGGGCTGGCGGTGTGACCGACAACCCCTGACCTGTCTGATTCGGGACTCGACATGCCCCAAACTCTAACATGCCTTCAATGGCAAGCGGTCTGGACAGATACTTCTTGAATCGGCACGGTGTCATTACGGGCGGGGGCAAGAACAACGTCCCTGGACATCACACCTAGCATCCGCAAGCGCAGCCTCCTGAAGAACCACACACTGGAAGCAGTCATGTCAATGCCACCGGAAGTCTTTTACCCGGTTGGTGTCGTCACTTGTGTGATGGTGTTTACTGCACACATTCCACATGAAAGATCTGACCGGAAAAGCTGGTTTGGTTATTGGCGCGAAGACGGGTTCGTCAAAATTAAGAATCTCGGCCGCGTCGATCGAAATGGAACCTGGCCAGAGATACGCGACCACTGGGTTGAGATGTTCCGTAATCGAGAAGTCAAGCCTGGTGAATCTGTCATGCAAAAGGTGGATGCCGAGGATGAATGGGTCGCGGAAGCTTACATGGAAACGGACTACTCGACTCTTACCCAGTCGGACTTCGAGAAGGTCCTTCTCGACTACGCACTGTTCACCTTGCGCGGGGTCGATATCGAAGAAGGCGGGGACGCGTGACTCGCCAACCTTTAGGTGACCTATTTCATGTTGAGTACGGAAACAAACTCGACATGAACAAGATGACACCAACCGATCCACGGACAGGCATCGCATTTGTAGGACGAGTGGGTGGCCTGAACGGAAAATCAGGTGTCTCCGGGTACGTCGAGGCACTACCTGACCTGACCCCTTATCCCACAGGTTTAATCACAGTTGCCCTCGGAGGGTCGCGACTGCTGTCTTCCTATGTTCAGCAGCGCCCGTTCTATACAGCTCAGAACGTGGCAGTCCTTCGTCCAAAGCGAGACACCATGAGTCTCAACGAGCGTCTCTTCTACGCGATGTGTATTCGCAAGAACGCCTTTCGTTATAGCGCTTTCGGAAGGGAAGCAAACCGCACTCTAGCGACTATTGAGGTTCCCACCGAGATACCCGATTGGGTCGAAATTAGTGAGGTTCCGACTCATGAGGGGCTTCGGGCAGCTACAGGCGATCCCGTGGCTTTGACCGACCCCAGTGGCTGGTGCGATTTCCCGATAGAACAGCTATTTGAGATCAAGAAGGGTAAGCGAGTCACCAAAGCAAATAGGCAACCGGGAACAACACGTTTCATAGGTGCTTCGGACAGTAACAATGGGATTACCGATTGGAGCGCGCTTGAACCACTCTTCCCCGCAGGGACCATCACAGTTCCCTACAACGGATCGGTTGGTTATTCCTTCTACCAGGATCAACCGTACTTCGCCTCAGACGACATTCAGGTGTTAATCCCTAAACAAGAAGTGTCCTACTGGGCAATGCTGTTCATCTCAACCATGATTCGTCACGAGAAGGACCGATTCACGTATGGGTATAAGTGGAATTTGGCTCGAATGAGGAAGATGACACTTCGGTTGCCAGCTGCACCAACCGGGAAGCCTGACTGGGATTACATGGAAGGCTTTATGCAAGGATTACCGTTTTCTGCCGCGATCACTGGTGAGGTGGGTGTCTAACGCTCATCGGTTACGCCTACGTTCCAACCTCCAAGCAGAGACAGTAGCTCGACACTCAGCGTGACCTTCTTGTCCAGCGCACCCGTGAGGGCGTGGCGCACGCCCGCGCCCAGGGCAGGGTCGCCGGCCCCAAACCGAAGCTCGACCAAGAACAAGCCCAGATCGCCAAGGAGCTTATTGAGGGCGGCAAGTCCGTCAGTGCAGTAGCCAGGACATTCAACGTCTCGCGGCCGACGATCTATCGCGCTCTCAAGCGCATCGAAGCCGACGCTTAGGCACAGGCTGCGTCGCTAGCGCTCGCACCCGGCGAGAAGGCACCAGGCTGCGCTAGCGACGCCCGGCGCACAAAGGCACTGTACTGCTGGGATACGCCTGCGACCGGCAGAGCCGGGCCGAATACGGGATTGACCACATACACCCCGTATTCGTGCAAAGGAGCACTGCCATGTCCACTCATTCCCACACGCTTGCATCTCACGGCGAGATCCTTGCGAACCTCCCCGGCATCCTCGGCTTCTACCCGAACAACTCGCTGATCCTCGCGTTCTTCGTCGACGACGAGGGCGTCGACACCGTCCGCCTCGGCCCGGTCGCACGGTTCGACCTGGACGAGACCGTGGAGAAGCTCAACGAGAGCCGCGAGCGGTTCGCAGCGTGGGTCCACCACCTCGAACTCGACGCAGTTATCGCGTACATGATCAGCGATGACATTGCGCAACCGGTCTTCGACGAGACGGCCACGTACCTTACCAGCGGGGCAGTGCACCTACCGCCGCTGCTCGGGGTGGTGCAGGTGCCTGAGATCGTCACCGGGGCTGCGTGGTGGTCCGTGTATCAGCATCCGCTCATCGACGAGCCGCGCCACGGCGTTGTCG
>NZ_VXKH01000041.1 GCF_008693065.1 Corynebacterium tuscaniense
CGATGGCTTGCCCGCCTCCGGTCGCGGCGGCCTCGATGGCTTGCGGGTCAGACGCGCGGCGCTCTGGGGCGGGGGCGATGGCGCACAGGGTGTCTAGGATCTGGTGCACACCAAAGTTGAGCATCGCGGAGGCGAAGATCAAAGGGGAGGTGACGCACTGCTCAAAGAGTTCTTGGCTGTGGACGGCACCGTCGGCGGCCAGCAGTTCAGCTTCCTCAACAGCGGTGTCCCAGGCGTCACCCTCCTTGGCTGCGGCGTCGGACGGGGTGAAGTATTCTTCCGGCGCGATGGTGGAACCGCCGGCGGTGCGGGTGAAGTGGATGTACTGGTCCGCCTCACCGTCGGCGTTGACGTGAGCGAGGCCACGGAAGTCACCGGCTTCGCCAACGGGCCAGTAAAGGGGGGTGGGTTGGAGGTCGATTTCGGTGACGATTTCGTCGACAAGCTCAAGGGGCTCCCGTCCCACGCGGTCCCATTTGTTGATCACGGTGACAATGGGCAGGCCGCGGGCCTTGCAAACACGGAAGAGTTTGAGGGTTTGGGGCTCGAGGCCCTTGGCGGCGTCGATAAGCATGACTGCGGCATCGACCGCGGAGAGCACACGGTAGGTGTCCTCGGAGAAGTCGGCGTGACCTGGGGTGTCCACGAGGTTGATCACGTAGGGTTCGCCGTCGTGGCCCTCCGGCGCGTATTCGAATTGCAGCGCCGATGACGCGATGGAGATGCCACGGTCCTTCTCCATCTCCATCCAGTCAGACACCGTCGCCTTTCGGTTGCCCTTGCCGTGCACCGCGCCGGCCTCCGCGATGACGTGCGCGTGCAGCGCCAGTGCTTCCGTCAACGTTGACTTACCGGCGTCCGGGTGTGCGATGACGGCGAATGTGCGGCGGCGGGCGGCCTCGGAAACGGTGCTCATGACCTGTAGAGGGTAGTCGCTTAGACGTTGCGTGGGCTAACTAGCGCAATGCAGCGGAATCAGGACAGCTTTTCGAGGAAAAGAGCCTGGTCGATCGCTCTCCCGATGGCTGCTCCCGTGCCTGCCGCCTGCGAAACTTGGTCGGGCGAGCTGACAACATTGCCCGCCGCCCACAGTCCTGGCTGCGATGTCAGTCCACGTTGTGTATGGACCCATCCGTCGACGACATTACACCCAGCTTCGCGCAGCAGTTCGTCGTTTGGTTCGAAACGTGGACCGGTGAAACAGGATTCGAAGACGAATTGGTGGCCTGTCGTGCGGACTACGACTCGATCGGATTCCACTGGGCCCACCTCGAGGACGGGCTCGTCGACGATAGCGACACCAAGGGATTCGAAAACGGCGTTCTCATTGGCGGGAAGTTCGAGTCCGTTCGGGAAGAACGTGACGGTCTTTGCCCACTTAGTGAGCAGCTTCGAAATATGGAATGTGAAGCCGGGATTCTCTCCGCCGATAACAGCGAGGTTCGTCCCGTTCACCTCAAAGCCGTGGCAATAAGGACAGTGGAAGACTCGCGTTCCCCATAGAGCGGAGAGGCCAGGCACGTCAGGCAACACGTCGGTGATGCCGGTGGCCACGAGGACATGCGGAGACTCGATGACGTTGCCACTGCCGAGAGCTACGGACCATTTGTCGTGTGCCCTTGCCAGTTTCTTTGCGCGGTCCCGCACGATCGTTCCACCGAAGGACTCGAATTCTGTGTGGCCCTTTTTCAAGAGTTCGGTTGGGTTGACTGAGTCCATTCACAGGATGCCGTGCGCGTGCTCGCTAAAGCGGTTACGCGGACGTCCTTCGTCGACCATGCAGACGGACCGATTCGCCCGTGCCAAGTTGATTGCTGCAGCGGTTCCGGCGAAACCTCCGCCGATGATCGTGACGTCCATGTCCTGATCCCCTGGAATTCTTTCGGTATATTCTCGCGTTGAAGACACTAGTTGCTCGAGCTTCATCGCGGGAGGTTCGACTGGGCGTTATTAGAGGGTAGCCGAGTTAAGTGACTTGTACGCAAATGAGAGGAAAACACATGAAAATCGGCGTGATCATAGGATCTATCCGTAACGGACGCACCGCGGAGAAGGTCGCCGGCTGGCTGAAGGAGAACATCGGGGAGCGCGAAGGCTTCGAGTATGAGTTCATCGACCTTGCAGATTTTGAGCTCCCGCTTTACGACGGCGCCGGCCTCCCCATGCTCATGAACAAGCAGTACGACAATGATGAGGTGACTCGCTGGTCCCAGGCGATCGATGCCTGTGACGGGTTCATCTTCATCACTCCGGAGTACAACCACTCCGTGCCGGCCGCACTGAAGAATGCCGTGGATACCCTGGGGCCGGAGTGGGTGGGCAAGCCCATCGCCTTCGTCGGCTACGGCAGCCTTGGAGCAATCCGCGCGGTCGAGCACTGGCGACAGATTGCGTCGAACTTCCACATGCACGACGTGCGCGAGCAGCTTGGTTTCATCCAGGCGATGGAGATGCGCGATGGCTTCAACCCGATGCCGCACCGCGCGACGGAGCTCGCCGCACTGTGTGACCGGCTGGAGGAGTACGCCGGGAAGTTGCGAGGCTAGTTTCTCGCGTGGATCTCGTTCTGCGCGCGCTGGAGGCCCTGAGTGACGACGAGTCGGGCAGCCTCCGCAGCCAGGGCGATCTGCACGTCAAGGCCCTTGTCCTTGACAGGGCCAAGAACCCAGTCGGGGACCGGGGTGCCCTTCGGTGGGCGGCCAATGCCGATGCGCACGCGGATGTAATCGCGGGTACCCAGATGCTCGGTCAGGGACTTCAGGCCGTTGTGGCCGTTCTCATTTCCGCCTAGTTTCACGCGCACTTTCCCTGCGGGTAGGTCCAGCTCGTCGTGGAGGACCACGATGCGCTCAGGCGGAATCCCAAGTTTTTCTGCCACTGGCGCGATGCCCTCACCAGAGAGATTCATGTAGGTCGTTGAACGCACGGCGAACGCCGAAGTGTCTGGGATTAGTGCCCCATGTGCCTTGATGCCGGGAAGCGGCTGTAGGGGAGCGTCGATAACCTCATCGAGTGCCATATAGCCCACGTTGTGCCTGGTAGCGGAGTATTGCGGGCTGGGGTTGCCCAGGCCGACGATGAGCCAATCGGCGTCGATCGCGGCGAGGTTGAAGCCACGGTCTTGGGCGGGGGCCGGTGCGGGGGAAGACGAAAACAGCCTGCGCAGGAAATTAAACACGGTGCCAAGTCTATGGGACGTGCGCGTTATGGTGGATCCCATGCCACCTGAACTTCCCGCACGTTTGCCCCGCGTCATCGCCGCTCCCATGGCGGGTGGTCCCAGCACCCCGGAGCTGGTCAACGCGGTCGGTTTCGGCTTCCTCGCCTGGGGCACGTGCACGTTTGAGCAGGCACGCGACGAGCTGGCGCGGGTTGAGGAGCCCTTCGGGGTGAACCTTTTCTACCCGCAGCGCGAGCAGCCGCGCCGGGAAGACCTGGAGGCGCTCGCATCCGAGCTTGGCGCAGAGATCCCTGAGCCGGATTACACGTTCGGCTTCCACGACAAACTCGGGCTGGCGTTGGCCGATGGCCGCGCCACCATCATCTCCTGCACCTTCGGCTGCTTCACGGAGGAAGAGCTCCGCCGCATCCATGACGCAGGCATTCAGGCGTGGGTGACGGTCACGAACGAGGTGGACGCGCTCAAAGCGACCGAGCGGGGCGCGGATGGCCTAATCGTGCAAGGCCCCAAGGCCGGCGGTCACCGCGCCACGTGGACGCTCGCGGAGGAGCCGGATGCACGGCCACTCGAGAGGCTTCTCGACGGCATCTTCCGCCACGTCAACGTTCCCCTCATCGCCGCTGGTGGTGCGCGCACGCACGAGGATGTGGAGCGCCTCATCGAGTGGGGCGCAACGTCTGTCGCCTGCGGAAGTGCTTTCTTGCTTGCTGACGAAGCCGGCACCTCCGACCGCAACCGTTCCGTCTTGCGCGAGGGCGGGGAGTCTGTGTCCACCCGTGCCTTTTCTGGACGCTATGCGCGTGGTGTGGAGACCCGCTTTACGCGTGAGCACGAGAACCTTCCGCCGCTGTACCCGCATCTGAATGCCATGCAAAAATCGCTGCGCTGCGACCCGGACCATGCCTATTGCTTGGTGGGTGAGGACTTCGTGGGCAAGCTGGCCGAGGGGCCAGCGGTCGAGATTGAGGCGAAACTGCTGGGGCAGTAGCGCATCTCCTTAAAGGGCAGCGAGTTAGAGGGCAGCGAGGAGTTCGTCGGCGGCATTAGCGAGCGTGATGGGAAGTTCGGCGGACTCTTGTTTGCTGAATGGCTTGAGCACGTAGTCGGCCGGTGCCTGGCGGCCGGGTGGGCGGCCGATGCCGATGGCGAGACGGTTGTAATTCGGGGTGCCCAGGGATTTAGTCACGGACTTCAGTCCGTTGTGGCCGTGGTCGCCACCGCCCAAGCGGAGTTTGACGTGGCCGAAGTCGAGGTCGAGTTCGTCGTAGATGATGTAGATGTCCGTAGGCTTGATTCCGTAGTAGCTGGCCAGAGCTTTAACTGGGCCCCCGGAGACATTCATGAAGCCGCGGGTGCGGGCCAGGATTGTGCGGCGGTTGGTTAGGCGCCCGGCAGTGAGTTCGGCGACTTCGGTGTTTGTCTTCTTGTGCACGCTCAGCTGCGCGGGCATGGGGCTGGTGCGGTCCAAGAGTTCGTCGACAAGCATGGCTCCCGCATTGTGGCGGGTTTGGGCATAGATGGTGCCGGGGTTACCCAGGCCGACGATGAGAACCGGTGAAGACGCAGACATGCAGTCCAGCATAAATGAAGAAACGGCCGGCAACCCCGCGGTGGGGTGCCGGCCGTTGAGGCGTTTAGCCGTTAGCGTCGATAAGCGGCTTACTCTTCGCCCTCGGCAGCTTCCTCGGTGGACTCAGCGCCAGCCTCAGCGCCGCCCTCCTCAGCTTCCTCAGCGGCAGCCTCGATCTCTTCATCGACCTGCTGGAAGGTGACGTTGATGACCAGGTACTCCGGATCGGTGAGCAGCTCTGCACCCTCCGGCAGCGGCAGGTCGCCTGCCAGGATCTGGTCGCCGATCTCCTTGCCTTCGATGGACACGACGATCTCGTCCGGAATCTTGAGGGCATCGACCTCGATCTCCACCAGGTCCAGCTCCTGCAGGACAACAGCGTCCGGAGCAGCCTCGCCCTCGTAGATGACCGGGACCTCCACGTTGACCTTCTCGCCGCGCTTCACGCCCAGGAGGTCAATGTGGTCAATGTTGAGGGTGAGTACGTTCTGGTCGACGTGCTTCACGATGGCCAGGTGCTTCTCGCCCTCGACCTCGAGCTCGAGGATGGCGTTAGTGCCATCATTACGCACCAGAGCGGTGATCTCCAGGATGTCCACGTGGAAGTGAATATTTTCTTCGCCCGCAGAGTAAATGACGCCCGGCACGCGACCTGCTGCGCGCAGACGACGGGAAGCGCCCTTACCAAACTCTTCGCGCTTCTCAGCCTTAATAACAGGGGTGGTAGCCATGATGGTTCTCCTATGGTGTTCTCACCGGGTGGGGCTACAAAACCGGCCACCCAGACGAAAGTGACAATACGTTCTCGTCGAGTGACCGTGTGATGCTGCGCGAGCAGCGAAAGTCTTCATCGCGTCGATAACGGCCCTGCTGATCTCTCCTGATTGATCTAGATCGATCAGAGCGATCAGCAAGTCCCTCGCCGAGACCTGGAAAATCTTAGCAGCACTCCGGTCGGCTAACCAAACGCGCAGTGGCGGTTAACCAGTGGTGTCAGGAGTTTCTCCCGCGGAGCGTGATAGTGACGCCACGGTGAAGAGGATCACGGCCCACACGCTCATTGCCGCAAGGCCCACGCGGTAATCGGGCAGCATGGCCATAAGAACGATCACCAGTACGAAGTAGGCGGCGCACACGTAGTTAGCCACCGGATACAGCGGAGCCGTGAAGCTGGACGAGTAGCCGCGCTTGCGGAAGTTGAGGTGTGCGAAGTTCACTGCCGCCCACGTGATCAGCTCCGAGCCGACCACAACGGCGAGCAGGATGGTGAAAATCTTGCCCTCAAAGAAGTAATTGAGCAGGACAACGGAACCCATGAGTGCGCCGTTGAACAGTAGGGCGCGCAGGGGCAGACCTTTCTGTGTCGTGTGCGCGAAGTAGCTGGGAGCCTGCCCATTACGGGAAAGGTCGCGCAGCATTCGTGCGCCCGAGTACGTCATGGTGTTGCACACGGATGCGACGGCGGCCATGATCACCAGGTTGAGTAGATGCGCCGCGCCATCGATGCCTACGAAAGTGAGCACGCGCACGAAGGGACTCTCAGAAGCTCCTTGCTCATCCCACGGAGCCAGCAACAAAATGACGCTCATGCCACCGATGTAGAACACCAGGATGCGCCAGATGATGGAGTTGATAGCCCTGGGGATCGTTTGTTCCGGATTTTCAGCCTCCCCGGCGGCCGTTCCCACGGACATGATGCCGCCGAAGGTGAATGTGACCGCGACCAAGGAGAACACGACGCCGGTGGCGCCCATTGGGACGAAGCCTCCATGGGTGGTCAGGTTGTGGAACCCAGCATCGGAGGAAGGCATGAGCACCAGGACGAAGCCAAGGATGATCATGGCCACGAGGGCGAGGACTTTGATCAACGACAGCCAATACTCAGCCTCAGCGAAGATACTCACGCGGGCAGCATTGATGATCAACACGATGACGAGCGTGACCAGTGCCGTCACCCAGTGCGGGATGTCCGGGAACCAAAAGTCCAGAAAGGTGCCCATGGCGGTGAGCTCAATCATTCCCACCACGATGGTGGTGTACCACCAGTTCCACCCAACGATGAAACCGGCGCGGGGGCTGATGTACTCGCGGGCGTACGCCGCGAAAGAACCGGACACAGGGTTAGCCACAGCCATTTCGCCCAGCATGCGCATGAGCAGATACACGACCACACCCACGATAAGGAATGTGACCAGCACGGCCGGGCCGGCATAATTAATGGATTCGGCAGAACCCAAGAACAGACCCGTACCAATGGCAGAGCCCAGCGCGATCATGTGGAGCTGGCGGCTCTTCATGGCCCTGTGCAGACCAGAATCTACGTCCTGCACAGGAGAAGACCCAGCCTGGACAGCTGGGTCTGGTGTTGGGGCGGACACTTTTACGCTTGGCCCTCAAACAGAGTGGTTACGGAACCGTTTTCGAAGATCTCGTGGATCGTGCGTGCCAGCAGCGGGGCGATAGACAGCACGGTGAGGTTCGTCCAGCCCTCGGTGCTCTGTGGGAGCGTGTCAGTGGTGATGATCTCCTCCGCACCGCAGTTGGACAGACGCTCACGCGCCGGGTCGGAGAACACACCGTGCGTGGTGGCAATCAGCACGGAGCGGGCGCCGGCATCCTTCAGAACGCCAACGGCTCCGGCGATGGTGCCGCCGGTGTCAATCATGTCGTCGAGAAGCACACAGTCCTTGCCTTCAACCTCACCAACAACGCGGTTGGACACAACCTTGTTTGCAGCGTCGATGTCGCGGGTCTTGTGCACGAAGGCCATCGGCGCGTCGCCCAACGTGTTGGCCCACTTCTCAGCCGTCTTCACACGGCCCGCGTCAGGGGAGACCACAACGAGGTTGTCCAGCGAGTACTTGGACTTGATGTAATCCGTCAGGATCGGCATCGCGTGCATGTGGTCCACCGGGCCATCGAAGAAGCCCTGGATCTGGGCGGTGTGCAGGTCCACGGACACGATGCGGTCGGCGCCAGCGGCGGTGAGCAGATCAGCAACCAGGCGGGCAGAAATCGGTTCGCGGCCGCGGTGCTTCTTGTCCTGACGGGCGTACGGGTAGAACGGCAGAATCGCGGTGATTCGCTTAGCCGAACCACGCTTGAGAGCATCAATCATGATGAGCTGCTCCATGAGCCACTTGTTCAGCGGCTGTGCGTGGGACTGGATGACAAAGCAGTCAGAGCCACGGACGGACTCCCCGAAGCGGATGAAGATCTCGCCGTTGGCGAAGTCGCGCGCCGTGGTGGGCACCAGTTCGATGCCGAGTTCGCGGGCGACTTGCTCCGCCAGCTCGGGGTGCGCACGGCCCGAAAAGACCTTGAGATCTTTGTGGCTTTCGACTTTCTTACCGGTCATGGGTCAGGTGTTGCCTTTCAGTCAGTTGTCGCTCGCGGTATCAGTTGCGTTCTCACGTGCGCGCTGGGCAGCGTCCGCTGCGGCCGTACCGGGCCGCTTGGCTTCCACCCAGCCCTCGATGTTGCGCTGGCGTCCTTCCTTAATGGCCAGGGCGCCAGCGGGAACATCTTCAGTGACTACTGTACCCGCGCCCGTATACGCGCCATCGCCCACGGTCACCGGTGCCACAAACATGGTGTCGGAGCCGGTGCGGCAGTGGTCGCCGATGGTGGTGTGGTGCTTGTTTACGCCGTCATAGTTCACAAAAACGGAAGAGGCGCCAATGTTGGATTCGCGGCCCACCGTGGCATCGCCGATGTAGGTGAGGTGGGGGACCTTAGAACCTTCGCCGATCTGGGCGTTCTTGGCTTCCACGAAGCCGCCGAGCTTGCCGCGCGCGCCCAGCGTCGTGCCCGGACGGATGTAGGTGAAGGGACCCACGGTGGCTTCATCACCGATCACGCCGAGCTCGCCCTGGGTGCGCACGACGGTGGCGCCGCTACCAACTTCCATGTCGGTGAGAGTGGTGTCTGGGCCGATCGTGGCGCCGTCGCCGATCTTGGTGGAACCCCACAGCTGAGTGTTGGGGTGGATGGTCACATCCTGGCCGATTTCTACGTCCACACCAATCCAGGTTGTGGCTGGATCGATGACGGTGGCGCCGGCGCGCATTGCGCGTTCCACCAGGCGGCGGTTGAGTTCCTTACCGGCTGCGGCGAGCTGGACACGGTCATTGACACCGGCGAGTTCGCGGGCATCGGGGGCGGTGAATGCGGCGACCCTGTGGCCGTCGTTACGCGCGATGCCCAGCACATCCGTGATGTACAGCTCGCCCTGCGCATTGTCCGAATTGATGCGGGTTAGTGCATCGCGCAGCACGGCGCCATCGAATGCGAAGACGCCGGAATTGACCTCGCGCACACGGCGCTGCTCATCCGTCGCATCTTTTTCTTCCACGATTTCTTGCACGTCACCGGCCGCGTCGCGGATGATGCGCCCGTAGCCCGTGGGATTCTCGAATTCGAGGGAGAGCACGGTCACCGCGGCATGTTCGCTTTCATGCTTATCGACGAGCTTCTCAATCGTCTCCGCCCTCAACAACGGCACATCCCCATTGGTCACTACAACGGTGCCCGTGAAATCCGGGATCGCCTCCAGGCCGACCTGCACGGCGTGGCCGGTGCCGTTTTGTTCCTCCTGTACCGCTTGAAGGATGGTCACGTGCATGTGCTCAGCGATTGCGTCCACGGCGGGGGAGACCTGGTCACGCTGGTGGCCCACCACGGCGACGAGGTGCGCTGGGTGCACACCGGCGGCTGCGTGCAAAGAGTGCGACAGCAGGCTGCGTCCACCGATCTCGTGGAGCGTCTTCTGCTTCGTTGACTTCATGCGGGTTCCCGCGCCAGCAGCGAGAACAACAACAGCGCGCTGCGGGGAAGAGGAATCAGACGGGATAGCAGGTGTGGTCACCGGCAGGGTCTCCTTGTAGTTAGTACGTCAGGCGAACAGAATCTAGCTTCCCACAGCTTAACCGTGCCGGCTCAGACACCGGGGTCTGAGACGTCTTTGAGGCGTGCTGCACCAATGACACCAGCAAATCCCATGGCAGCGAGGAAGAGCAGCGCGGCCTGCGGGCCGAACGCGGCAATCGCGGAGGAAATCGCACCGACTATGAGCAGCACGATGCCCATGACCGTGTTGGACACACCCGTGATGAGTGTGCGCCGGTCACCCTCGCACATGTCCACTAAGTAGGTCTTGCGGGCCACGCGCACCGTCGTGTGCGCCAGGTTGACCAAGAAGAAGCCGAGGGGCATGACCCAGGCATTCACTCCGGCTGGGGCGAATTGGGCGCTGAGTACCACGAGAACGATGACAGTGGAACCAACCGCCGCAGCCCACGACATCGTGGTTTTGGAGGACCTGTCAGACCACAGCCCAGAGATGCGGCCACCCACCAACGCCGCACCGCCCGAGGCGATGATGAAGGCGCCCAGCCCTGCCAAGTTCGCACCCTCACGGTGCGCAAGCACCACGATGAACGGGGTGGACAGCGCCGTGGCCAGCAGCAGGGAACGCACGATGAGGAAATTCTGCAGGGCCCGGTCGCCCTTGACCAGCTGCCACATTTGCTTGAAGCCGTGGAGGCCCGTGGACTTTTCCACCTCTGCTGCCGGTTCTTTAATGTCGGAGAACACAATGCTGGCGAAGGCCCACATGGATGCGCCCAGGGCGATCAGCGCCACGATGCCCCATTCCGGCAGGTCATTGGGCAGGAAAAACAGAATCAAACCGACGGCGAGCGTGAAACCGCCACCCAGCGCGGTGGCGCGACCGGTGATGAGTCCTCGGCGGCCCTTGGAGATGGTGCGCCCTTGAACATCCTTGCCAGCAATCGAGCACACCGCCCTGAACAGTGCTAGTGCACCAACGAGGATAAGGGTGGTGATGCCGAGAAGGGTGCCTTTGAAAAACAAAGCAGCAACGGCGATGAGCGCAGCCGAAATGGCTTGACCCCATGAACCGATAAGCCACACTTTTTTGCGTGAGGCGTGCGACGTGACCCACGGGCTGAGCGCGAACTGCGGCAGCATGGAGCCTGATTCTCTGATAGGCACCAGGAAGGATGTGAACACTGTCGGCACTCCAGCGACAGTAAACATCCAGGCCAGAACAGTTTTCGGTGCGACAATCTGATCGCCGATATTCTGTAGGCCGTTTGACCAGATGAACCGGCGAGCGTTGTGCTCCTCATGCGGCATGGGGGAATTCATACACCGGATAGTAGGTGCTGCGGAAACCCACGTCGCGCTAAGTGTCGGCTAACTTAACGCGGGCTACCCGCACTAATCGCACTCAAGCACCCTGGTCAGCAAATCATTCGGAACACCCAGCGCACGCAGTTTGTTGTGATCAAAACAGTGGTGTCTGGTAACTGAGGATTGGCCGTCATAATCGATGACTTCCCACTGGCCATTGGTGAAGTGGAAATGTCCGATGAAATCAGTACCGTTTTGTCCGGCTGTGGCCCATGAGCCATCGCAGAAGAGGACGGCGGTTCCCATCGGGGTGGGCCATTCCTCAACAACGGCATCAAAAGCTGCTGGTTCACATGAGCCTTTAACCGGCTCCCCGCCCGGAGTTTCGGTGAACCTGCGGTAGAAGTTCAGCACTGGGCCGGACGGGGAGAGGCCGATTTCACCCTCAGATGTGCCTGCGGTTTCCAGAGTGCCCGTTGTTCGAACAACCGGTTCTGGGAACTCGATGCCATCTGGTTCCGTACCAGGCGCATTCGGGTTGATGCCTACCTCGCCGGCAGTTTCATTCGGATCTGTTTCGGGCAGCTGCGCGGTGGAGGTTGCGCCATCCGGGGTGGTGTAGGAGACATTCATGGTGTCGTCCTTGCTGGGGGGTGAAGGTCCATTCGGTGCCAGTGTCGCCTTCGCCGTGGACGATGTCCTCGCGGTAGGTGTTCTTCCCGGTACGGGTCAGGGTGGAGTGGCGCT
Source organism: Corynebacterium tuscaniense (assembly GCF_008693065.1). GTDB lineage: Bacteria > Actinomycetota > Actinomycetes > Mycobacteriales > Mycobacteriaceae > Corynebacterium > Corynebacterium tuscaniense. The sequence continues at coordinate 11,655 of NZ_VXKH01000041.1, forward strand.
TCAACGTGGGGGAGGTCAGCTCACCGGTTCCGCCATTGTGCGGGATTCAAACAATCCCACCTTCGTAGCAATGACACCGCCCATCACAGTCACAATGAGCAGTAACACAGCCAGAATTGTCAGCAAGATTTTGTCGGTCTTTGACATCGTTGACGGGACTCCAAAGGCACGGGGTGAAAGCGTTTCGGCTTAAGGGTAGCTGGTGGGGCGCGGGGAAACGTCGATAAGCAAATGCCTTATTTCGAGCCTCGAGCCAGATTTGGTAAGCTCTGGGACGTCTTTCCCCATGGTGTAATTGGCAACACTACGGTTTTTGGTACCGTCATTCTAGGTTCGAGTCCTGGTGGGGAAGCTTTTTTATTGCCTGACTTGTACTGCAGAAAGCGCGCACTGAGGTTTTATAGGGCTTATGGCACACGATTCAACCGACCTACCCATGCTGGCTGGGGTGCTCACCCAAGCCATGACGGATCCGAAGCTCACTGGCCTGCTGAAACGGGTGGGGGAGGAATCGCTCCACATCACGGGCATTGATCAGGTGTGGCCGTGGGCGACGGGCACGATTGCGCGTAAGGCGCCCGTGCTGCTGATAACGGCAACGGGGCATGAGGCGGAGGATCTTTCCGCGGAGCTCGCCGCGATGTTGGGGCGCGATGCTGTGGCTCTCATGCCGGCGTTTGAGACCTTGCCGCATGAGCGACTCTCGCCCGCGGCTGACGTTGTGGGCAAACGCAACAAAGTTGTGAACGAGCTGGATCAGACCCGCGTGGTGGTGGCGTCCGCGCGCGCGGCCTGCCAGCCAGTGTTGCCACCGGTAGAACCTGTCGTGGTGGCAGTTGAGGAAGAACATGATTTCGGTGAACTGACCCAGCGCCTCGTGGACCTCGCATATAACCACGTGGACATGGTGGCTAGCCGCGGCGAATTTGCCACGCGTGGTGGCATCATCGACGTCTTTCCCACGACCTCCGAGCACCCCGTGCGCATTGAATTCTGGGGCGACGAGGTCACGGAACTGCGCTCCTTCGCCGTCGCGGATCAGCGCACCATCGAAGACATCAGCGCGGTTGATCTGCACCCCGCGCGCCAATTGCTTATCGACGCCTCAGTGAGCACCCGCGCCACCACCCTCGCCCAGTCCTATCCGGGCAACCGCACCTTGGTGGAGATGCTCGAGCGGATTGCGGGCGGCTCCTATCCGGACGGGATGGAGGCGCTCATCCCGGCGCTGACGGACCAGCCCTTTGAAGTGCTGCCGGCGCTCATGCCTGCTGGGTCTGTCGTGTTGGTGACATCCCCGGAGAAGGTACGCACCCGTATTGCTGATTTGCAGGCCACTGATGAGGAATTCCTTGAAGCTGGGTGGGAGGCCGCCGCGATGGGGGCCGAAGGCCCGGTGGCTGCCGAGGGCCTGGATGTTTCGGCGAGCTCGTACCGCTCCTTTGAATCCTTGGAGGCCTCCGCACTGAAGTCCGGCAATGCGTGGTGGACCGTCGCGCCACCGGGGATGGGCATGGCGGATGAGATCACCTTGCCCCTGGAATTTGAGCCGGCGCCGGCCCCCAAAGGTGACCTGAAAGAAGTTGAAGCGCTGTACGGCAAGATCAAACTGCACTTGCAGAACGGTGGTCATGCAGCGTTTGTTGCACCCGCCAAGGGAACAATCGACCGCATGGCGGACCGGCTGCGTGAAAATGGTGTGTCCGTGCGCATTGCCACCCCGGGGCTTGAACCCGTCGATGGGCAGGTCACGCTGTACCAGGGGATTTCCCATGCCGGCCTGACCTTCACCGGGCCGGGCCTGGTCGTGTTCACCGAAACGGATGTGACCGGCAACCGTGTGGGTGACATTGCAGGTGCCAAACGCCGTGCGCCGCGCCGCCGCAACCGGGTTGATCCGCTGGCGCTCAAACCGGGGGATTACGTGGTGCATGACACCCACGGCATCGGCAAGTTTGTGAAGATGGCCGAGCGCACCGTTGGGGACGCCCGCCGCGAATACATCGTGCTGGAATACCAGCCCGCAAAGCGCGGTCAACCCGGCGACCAGCTATGGGTGCCCATGGACTCGCTGGACCTGCTGAGCAAGTACACCGGCGGGGAAAGTCCAAGCCTGTCCAAGATGGGTGGCTCCGACTGGAAGAACACCAAGCGCAAGGCACGCGCCGCTGTGCGCGAGATCGCCGCTGAACTCATTGAGCTCTACGCCAAGCGCGCCTCCGCGCCGGGCCACGCTTTCGCGCCTGATTCACCGTGGCAGCTGGAGATGGAAGACAACTTCCCCTTCGTGGAAACCGAAGACCAGATGGCTGCCATTGAGGCGGTGAAGGCGGACATGGAAAAGCCATCGCCGATGGACCGCGTCATCGTGGGCGACGTGGGCTTTGGCAAGACCGAAGTCGCGGTGCGCGCCGCGTTCAAGGCGGTGCAGGATGGCAAGCAGGTCGCGGTGCTCGTGCCCACGACGCTGCTGTCCCAGCAGCACTACGCCACCTTCACCCAGCGCATGGATGGCTTCGGGGTGGAGATACGGGAACTGTCCCGCTTCACCACCGCCGCCGAGGCGAAGAAGACGCTGAAGGGCCTTGCGGACGGCTCCGTCGACATCGTGATCGGTACCCACCGCCTCCTGCAGACGGGCGTGCAGTGGAAGAACCTGGGCCTCATCGTGGTGGATGAGGAACAGCGCTTCGGTGTGGAGCACAAGGAGCACATCAAGGCGCTCAAGTCCCACGTGGACGTTCTCACCATGACGGCAACGCCGATTCCGCGCACCCTGGAGATGTCCCTGACGGGTATCCGTGAGATGACCTCGATTACCACCCCGCCCGAGGACCGCCACCCGGTGCTCACTTATGTCGGCGCACAGGAGGATAAGCAGATTGCCGCTGCGATCCGCCGCGAATTGCTTCGGGACGGCCAGGTGTTCTACATCCACAACAAAGTCGCCGACATTGAGAAAACGGCGCGCCACCTGCGTGAGCTCGTACCGGAGGCGCGCATTGTCGTGGCGCATGGCCAGATGGGCGAGCAGCTGCTGGAACAAACCGTGCAGGGCTTCTGGAACCGCGAGTACGACGTGCTGGTGTGCACCACCATCGTGGAAACCGGCCTGGATATTGCGAACGCGAACACCCTCATCGTGGAAAACGCGCAGAACATGGGCCTGTCCCAGCTCCACCAGCTGCGCGGTCGTGTGGGCCGATCCCGCGAGCGTGGCTACGCCTATTTCTTGTACCCCAAGGACAAGGTGCTCACGGAGACCTCCTATGACCGCTTGGCCACCATCGCCCAGCACAATGACTTGGGTGCTGGCATGGCGGTGGCGCAAAAGGACCTGGAGATGCGTGGCGCCGGCAACGTTTTAGGCGCACAACAGTCCGGCCATATCGCCGGTGTTGGTTTTGACATGTACGTCCGCCTCGTCGGCGAGGCAGTGGAGACCTTCAAGTCCCTCATGTCCGGCGATGTCGTGGATGCCACCGACCAGGGGCCGAAGGAGATTCGCATTGATCTGCCTGTGGACGCCCACATTCCGGAGTCCTATATCAACTCCGAGCGCCTCCGCCTGGAAAGCTACCGCAAACTCGCCGCCGCACGTGATAACGCGGAGCTGGCGCACGTCGCCGAAGAACTCACCGACCGCTTCGGTGAAATGCCCGAGGAAGTCTCACGTCTCTTCGCGGTGGCGCGGCTCCGCCACCAGGCACGACGTGCCGCTGTTTCCGACATCACCATGCAGGGCACCCGCCTGAAGTTCCACCCAGTGGACATGCCCGATTCCAAGCAGGTGCGCCTCAAGCGCCTCTATCCGGGATCCAATTACCGTGCGGCTGCCAAAGCCGTGCAGGTTCCGTTCCCACGCGAAGGCGGTGCGAAACCGGCTCTCAACGCGCCCAACCTCCGTGATGAGGAACTCCTGCAGTGGGTTGCGGATTTCCTCTCTGCGATCTTTGATGCGGAGGAGATTTCGGTGAGGGGTGGGGACGACGAAAAGCCAAAAGGCAAACGTGTCTTCTCTGTGAGCGAGTAGAAAAGTTACGACCATACTCGCAGCCTTGGTGCCTTTTGAGAAAAAGTTACGACTGTACTCGTAACTTTTACTCTGGAGCTACAGCACCAGCGGCATCGCCAGCAGCATCGTCACCGACCACGTGAGGTGCACTGCGATGGGAGAGATGACCCGGCGCGTGCGGGATGCTTCGTAGAAACACAGCGCGCCGAGAACGCCAGCGGCAAAGACGAGCAGCGGGACGCCCATCCCGATGGTGACTAGGCAGTAGACACCGGTGGAGATCACGCCAACCGCTAGCTCATTGAAGCGGCCACGCAGTTGCCGGGGCAGCGCGTCGCGGTAGACGAGCTCTTCGCCGATGCCGTTCAAGATCAGCACGGTGAGCGTAGGCAGCCAGCCACCCGCGCTGGGCATACTGAGTAGCTCTGACACTGGCCCAGCCAACAGTGGGATGTGGCGTACCACCAGCGCACCGAGCAGAAAAACTACCGCGAGCGCGCCACCCATGGCCGCACCCCGCAGGAGATCCGGCACCGCGCGGCCCGCGAATGCTTGCTGGTCGCCCCATACCCTCCACGTGCCGGC
>NZ_VXKH01000042.1 GCF_008693065.1 Corynebacterium tuscaniense
CGGCGGAGGCGGCTCTGGATGTCCTCGTCCAGGTTGAACTGGAACGTCGCGCGCAGGCTCGCGCCGACAAGGACTGGGCCACCGCCGACGAAGTCCGCGACCGTCTGGCCGCCGCTGGCATCGATGTCACCGACACCGCCGATGGTGCCACGTGGGAGCTGAAGGGATAAAGAAGAATGGCTAAACCGTACGAGCGCCCCGATAAGCAAAAGAAGAACAAGAAAGGCGCCACTAAAGGCTCCGGCGGCAAGCGTCGACGTGGCCTGGCGGGCAAGGGGCCGACACCGAAGGCCGAGGACCGCGTGTACCACTCCGCCCATAAGCGGAAGTTGGAGCGCCAGCGCCGTGATCAGGGCCGCCATGAACGGGAGCAAGCGGACCTCGTGGTGGGCCGCAACCCTGTCATCGAGTGCTTGCACGCGAAGGTGCCGGCTGAGGCCCTTATCATCGCGCACGGCACGGGCCACGATGATCGCTTGAGCGAGGCCGTCCTCATGGCCAACACTCGCCAGATCCCGGTGCATGAGGTGCCGCGCCGGGACCTGGACAACATGACTGGCAACACTCTCCACCAGGGCATCGGCCTGAAGATTCAGCCGTACAAGTACGCCGACGTCTTCGACCTCATCGCTGGCGTGAATGATCGCGGCGAAACCGGCATGTTCGTCGTCCTGGACAACATCACGGACCCGCGCAACCTGGGTGCGGTGATCCGTTCGACAGCGGCGTTCGGCGGCCACGGCGTAATCATCCCGGAGCGTCGTTCAGCACAGGTCACGGGTGTTGCGTGGCGGACGTCTGCCGGCACGGCTGCCCGTCTGCCGGTTGCGCGTGCGACGAATCTCACGCGCACGATCAAGGAGTTCAAAAACAACGGCTACATGGTCGTGGGCCTTGACGCGGGCGGGGAGCACACCCTGGACACGTTCAACGGTGCGACGGACCCGGTGGTCATCGTCGTCGGTTCCGAGGGCAAGGGCATTTCCCGCCTGGTGCGTGAGAACTGCGACGTCATCATGTCTATCCCCACTGCGGACTGGGTGGAGTCCCTCAACGCCTCCGTCGCCGCGGGTGTTGTGCTCAGCGAGTTCGCCCGCCAGCGCCGCACGAGCTAGAGCTGCCGCGTTGTGGTGGCGGGCTGTATCGTCTGCCGTGCGCAGAGGGGGTGCGGTCAGGGACGGGCGCGGCCCTGGATCCAGAAAGGACTCCAGAAGATGTTCTTCGGGGCAAGTCCCAGTTCTTCTTTGGCAAACCGGCGCGCTTGTTTCGCTAACGCGGATTCGCAGCAGGCGTAGACGTAGCGGATGCCGTCAAACTTGCGTTCAACACGGAGCTTGCAGGTCAGGCACTGTAGTAGAGCATCGACGTGATCGGAGTAGCCGGCATACACGATGTCCATGCTGGCCACGCGTGATCGCCAATTGAGGAACTCCGGTGAATGATCGGCGGACGATTCGGACACGAGAACAACGTGTGTTTGAGCCAGCTCGGCAGGGTGGAATTCGTCGAGGAACTCGAGAATGCCCAGGATTGACGGGGCGGAGGTTGCGTCACCGACGAGCAGCTGCGGCTCCGCACGATTGAACGGGGCGTACGACGGCCGGTGCCACAGCCCGTTTGCCGCCACAATGCCCACCTTGTCGCCGGGAGTGGCGGAGAGTACCCATCGTAGGCCGGGGCCTTTCGCATCGGCGACGTTGTCTACTCCGTGAGTGACGATCTGTGTGGATAGAGTGTTGTCACGCCAGTTCAAGTGGCGGATTGTGTACCAGCGAAGATCGGGACGGGTGGCACTGGGCAGCGACGCGACATGGCCGCGGATGTTCGCCGTTGCCTGCGGAGGTATCGGCGTATAGTCCTGGCCGTGCTGTGGCATGAGCAGGCCGAAGAATTCGTCGGGTCCTGTGATGCCGAAACTGGCCAGCTCAGGGGCATAGAAAGTGATCTCCCGAACGTGTGGCGCGATTAGTTTGTTGGACACGACTTCCGCTGTGAATACTTCCGCGCCGTCGCGGGTGGGGATGGTGTTGATGTGGGGGTCTGTAAACGCCGCCGATGGTGAGATAGCCACGGTGTCACCTTTTTCCCACCGGTGCTGCGGGAATGATGAGCGGACCGCCGACGGCAGGATCTTCTTCGACCAACGCCTCAAGGTCGAAGACGCTGCGCAGTAGATCAGGTGTGATCACGTCAGCGGGGGATCCGGCGGCGTGCAGCGCGCCGTCGCGTATGACAAGGAGGTGGTCGGAGTAGCGGGCGGCGAGGTTGAGGTCGTGTAGCACCATGACCACGGTGCGGTCGAGTTGGGTGTTGAGCCGCCGCACTAGGTTGAGTACGTCGATGGAGGTGGAGAGGTCGAGGTAGGTGGTGGGTTCGTCGAGAAGCATGGTGGGCGTTTGTTGAGCGAGGACCATGGAGATCCAGACGCGTTGGCGCTGCCCGCCGGAGAGCTGGTTGATGTCACGGTTCGCCAGGTCGGTCGATTGGGTTTGGGCGAGCGCGTCTGCGACGACCTCGCGGTCTGTCGATGACCATTGGTTGAACCACGTTTGATGCGGGTGTCTGCCCCGCCCCACCAGGTCTTTGACCAGTAGTCCCTCGGGCGCTGTGGGGCTTTGAGGCAGCATGGACAACAGCGTGGCGAGCTGTTTGCGGGGCATCGCGCGCACGTCGCGGCCACCAAGAAGCACTTCGCCTGACGACGCCACTAGTCGCCCCACCGCCTTCAACATTGTCGACTTCCCGCACCCGTTAGGCCCGATGACCGTGGTCACTTTGCCGGCAGGGATGTTTACGTCGAGTCCGTCAATGACTGTCTTCGTTCCGTATGAGACCCGTAGGTTGCGCACGGTGATGCCGTCCATTAGATCGAATTCCTCCGGTTGTTTTGAATCAGCACGTAGATGAGGAAGCTTCCGCCAAGCACTGCGGTGAGCAGGCCCACCGGAAGGGCGACGGGCAGAGCGTGGGTGGTGACCAAGTCGGACGCTGTGACGAGCAGCGCGCCGGTGAGCGCTGAAGCGGTCAGTGGCGGTGAAGAAACCGCGCACAGACGCAACGCCACCTGCGGCGCGACGAATGCGACGAACCCGATTGGTCCTGCCGCTGCCACCGCCACGGCTGCAAGAACGGCCGAGCAGGCGATGAACGTTAATTGGTTCCGGCGGGGGTTCTGCCCCAATCCGGTGGCGAAATCAGGGCCAAGCTCCATCGCTTTGAACTGGTAGCTGATCCAGGCTATGACAGGGATAAATACTCCCAGCAGGACGAAGACGGGGGTGGCGGTATGCCAGTTGGCGGCGTTGAGGGAGCCGGTAAGCCAGACAGTGGCTGCTTGGGCGTCGCGAAGATCGGCGCGGATGAGAAGGTAGCTGACGTACGCTTGGAGCAGCGCATTGATGATCACGCCGAAGAGGACCAGACGGAAGGAATCGACATTGCGCCGGAACGCAAGCAGCCAGATCACCAGCGCCGACGCCATTGCGCCGCCTGCTGCCGCAGTGGAGATGCCCAGCCCACCGATCCATGACGTGACCACGCTCGCGCTTCCCGTGCCAATCACGATCACAGTGACGGCTGCAGCGGACGCGCCCATCGTGATGCCGAGGATATCGGGACTAGCCAGCGGGTTCCGCGTGACAGACTGCATCAGCGCACCAGATAGCCCCAGTGTGGCGCCCACGCCGACGGCTGTTGCAGCGCGTGGCATACGCCATTTGAGCACCACGAGTTTCTCTGTCGTCTCACCCCCGCCGAGCAGAACGTTCCAAACGGCGCCAAGTGGCAGGTTGTAATCGCCCACAGCGAGCTTGAGGGCGAAGATCACAAGCACAGTCAGCGCCAGCAGCACCGTGGCAAGGAAGGTTCGCGGCCGCCACGCCGCGCTCAATCCGCCTATGCTTATCGACGCCCTCACTGCCTCCTTCACAGCGCCCTCACCTTATTCCTGTACATCATCCATATGAAGAACGGGGCCCCCACAAACGCCAGCACGATGCCCACTTGCACTTCCGCTGGGCGGGCGATGAGGCGTCCGGCGATATCGGCGTACAGCAAAAAGTTCGCCCCAATGACACTGGAGAGGGGGAGGATCCAGCGATAGTCCGGACCGCAGATTGTGCGGCTGATGTGCGGAACAACCAGGGCGAGGAAGCCGATTGGGCCTGCCGCTGCTGTTGCGGAGCCGGCTAGTAGAGCGATGATCGCCATCCCGGCCACCCGGTGTCGTTGCACATTTACGCCTAGTGAGCTGGCTACGTCTTCGCCCAGCGTCAACAGGTTCAGCCCTGGGGCCGAAGCGAATGCCGCCACCACCCCGAAGCCGATGAACGGCAGCACACCCCAGAAGACGTCGAGGCTGCGGCCTGCCACGGAGCCTACGTTCCAGAAACGCATTTGGTCGAGGGAGTTGGCGTCGATAAGCACGAAGGCGGAGGTGGCTGCCCCCATCACCGCCGACAACGCAGCCCCGCCAAGTATCAGATTCAACGGGTTGACATGGCCGTTTCCCGCAGCGGCGAGCGCGAAAACCGCTACCGTGGCTAGCCCCGCCCCGATGAACGCCACGACCGCTGACCCGGTCACGCTTGTTACCCCGAGGAACGTGAATGACACCACCACCGCCAGCGCCGCCCCCGCAGACACTCCCAAAATTCCCGGATCTGCCAACGGGTTGCGCGTGTGCCCCTGAATCAATGCCCCCGCCACGCCGAGGGCCGCTCCCACGAGGATTGCCAACAGCGTGCGCGGGAACCGCAGCGCCGCAACAGTGAGTTCGTCCTGTGAAATCGTGTCCATGTTGCGGCGGAGGTCGCGGATGTGGGTGAGTGCGTGCCAGACGTCGACAAGCTCGATGTTGCGCGCGCCAACCGCAAGACTGAGTATGAACCCCGCCGCGAGCAACGCGAAAAGTGCTGCTAATGCACCACTTTTGCCCGTCAGGCTGAAACCGGAGCGCACCGTATGGGGTGGCGGATCCGCCTGCGTCGCAGTTTTCATGACAGGCAGTCTAGACTACCTAGCACCAGTTAGGGTAGCCTGACCTATCGAACTATTTATGGGTGGAAGGATTGACATGAAACGTATCGCTAGCCTTTTCGTAGCCTGTGCAACCGCGGTGGCACTCGCCGCGTGCTCCGGCACCGCAAACGACCCGAACGACCCCGGTTCCGCAAACGGCGCGCCCGCAGGCGACTTCCAGCCCGTGTCCATCAAACACGCGCTCGGGACCGCAGAAATCAAGGAGAAGCCCGAGCGCATCGTCACCATTGGTCAAGGCTCTGCCGAAATCGCCATCGCGATGGGCCACACCCCCGTTGCGATCCAGTCCTACGCCTGGGGGTCCGACGCTTCCGGCTACCTCCCCTGGGTCAAGGAAGCCGTCGAAGAACGTGGTGGCGAGCTGCCCGAACAGTTCGAAGGCGATGACGCGCTTAGCGCAGAGGAAATCCTCGGCTACAAACCTGACGTGATCCTCGCACCATGGTCAGGCATCACTCAGGAACAGTACGACCAGCTGTCCAAGATTGCCCCAACCATCGCCTACGAGAAAGATCCGTGGACGATCACCTGGGAAGAGCAAGTCGACGTCATTGCTCAAGCACTTGGTGAACCCGACAAAGCCCAAGCCGTCAAGGACGATGTCAAAGCAGCCTTCGAGGAGCAGACCGAAGAAGACTACGGTAACTACACCTTCAGTTACATTTACAATAGTGGCCCCCAGAACCTGGGTATTTTCCTTCCCGGCGAGCAGCGCGTCGCGTTCGTGTCCAACCTTGGCCTGAAAGTTGACGATGTGTACAAGCAGTTCCCGGAAGTTCCCGGCACCGACTCCGCTGAACTGTCCAAAGAGAACGCGGACGCACTAAACAGCTCTGATCTCATATTCACGTTCTACTCTGATGAAGCTAACCGTGATGAGATGCACAAGGACCCTGTCTACTCTCGCATCAAGGCCATCGAGAAAGGTGCCGAGGTCGCAGCGACGGATCAGTCGTTGGTCACCGCGTCGTCGATCATCAACCCGCTAACCGTGCGGTGGGCTGCGCCGCGATTCAAGGAGCTTATCGACGCCGCCATCACCAACGCCAACAAATAATCCCGGCCGCTAGTCGCACTGGCTCGACTTGAGCTATTTATCTAGAGCCCGAAGAACTCCGCCACCAGCTCGGCCCCCACGACTTTGTTCGTGCCGGGGCCGAGCTTTTTGTCCATCTCTTTCGGGTTGGGCACCAGGTGACCCATGCCCTCGATCGTCCACAGCTCGACCGGATTTTTCGCTTCTCGACGTTCACCCCACCTATCCACCCACACCCCCTCTACCACTTCTGTGGTGGTGTAATCGCCAGAATCGAGCCCGTTGAGCTGCGCGAAGAAGCGAGCGGAGTCTAGTGCGGAGCGCGCCACTCCACGGTTGGCGTTGCCGATGCCGGAGACGCCACCTTCATAGGGCACGAGAGGGTCCGCTGTCCCTTGAACGGAGAGGACGGGGACGGGCGCCCAATCCTCGAAGTGCGCGGCGAGTTCCGGCAGCACGTTATCAGCCGCCGGCCACGGCGATCCGAAACATGCGATGCCATCCAGGAAACCGGGCGCCTCCAACCCCAGTCGTTGCAGCATCTGGCCACCGTTGGAGAAGCCACAGCCGATGATCCGGCCAAAGCCTGTGCCAATGTCTGAGCCAAACTCTGCGGTGAGGTGGGAGGGGAGGGAGGTGAGGAAGGAGGTATCGTCGATAAGCGATTTGCGCGCTGCCTCGTTGAAGCCGACTCGATGGTCGTTGAAATGCCTGTCCACGCCGTCCGGGTACACGACGACGCAGCCCCGCGCGGTCAACGCGTCGAATGTGTTGGCTGTGAAGCGTCGTGCGACGGAGCCGGACTGCAATGAGCCGTGGAGGAACAACACCAGATCCGCACTCGGTGACACCTCCTCCGGCAGGACACATGTGACGCGGCGTTCGCGGCCGTCGTGGGGCAATATGAGGCGCTGGACAATCACGTCCTACACACTAGCGTTACAGTGGCCACATGAGTCAGAAGAAGGGCACTCTCGCCTCCATCGCCGCTGAGCTGGGTGTTTCGCGTACGACGGTGTCGAATGCCTACAACCGCCCAGAGCAGCTGTCCCCGGAGCTGCGCGAGAAGATCTTCGCGGTGGCCCGCGCACGCGGCTACACAGGGCCGGACCCGATGGCCCGCAGTTTGCGCACGCGCCGGGTGGGGGCGATTGGGGTGATTCTGACGGAGCATGTGTCGTATGCGTTTGAGGATCAGGCATCGATAGATTTTCTGGCCGGGCTCGGGGAGAGCTCCGCTGGCGCCAACACCGCGCTGACCCTCATCCCATTGGGGCCGGCCGATACAGGGGAGATAAGCCCACTTATTGCTGGCGCGCTCGTGGACGGCTTCGTGGTTTACTCCGTGCCGTACGGCGAGCCACACCTTAACGCAGTGCACGCGCGGGGCCTGCCGGTGGTGGTGTGCGATCAGCCGTACCCAGAGGGGGACGTCGCCTTCGTGGGCATTGATGACCGAGAGGCGATTAAGCCGGCGGCGCGTGCTCTCGTGGAGGCGGGCCATCGCAGGATTGGCATTGTGGGTAAGCGCTTGTTCAAGGACGTGGCGCGCGAAGGCACCGTGACTAAAGCAGAGGTCGAAGCGGCAGACATGCACGTGCAGCGTGCCCGAGTGCTGGGTGCGCTCGACGTGTTCACGGAGGCCGGCATCACCAATGTGCCTGTGGTTACGCGTCACTTCAATGATTACGGGTCCGCGATGGATGCCGCGCGTGAGCTGTTCGCGCAGGCCCCGGACCTGACCGGGGTGCTGTGTACGACGGATTCGATGGCGCTCGGTGTGCTGGAATACTGCCTCGAACATGGCTTGGATGTGCCGGGGGATATCTCCGTCACGGGCTTCGACGGCGTGGAGTGGGCCCTTGCGCGCGGCTTGACCACGGTAATTCAGCCCAACAAGCAGAAGGGCGCGACCGTGGGGAAAGTGCTCTCGGAGCTCGTTGAAAGTTCGCTTATCGACGAATCCCCCCACCTTCCCCGCCTCACCCTTCCCACCCGTTTCAGTCCTGGGCAGACCGTCGGGCCACCGCGAGATTGAGAAGAAACTGCGCCATCTCTTCCACGGAGCCGAGGCGATGCTGCGCGCAGGTCTCGGCTGAGGCGGTGCTGCCGGTTGCTGCGCTGACTTTGATTCCCACATCGCCCCGCGCCGGGTCGAGCACAGCGAGAGCGGTTTCATCGGTGACGTCATCACCTGCGAACAAAGTGGCATCGAAGCGTGTTTTCTCAGCGGCTAACCACGTTCCCTTCGTTGTGGTTACGGCTGAAAACTCCACGACGTTGTGACCCGGCATCGGCGGAATGCGTGAGGTGAGTGCGAGGGCGTCACGCAGCATTGCGGCCCTGAGCGTGACATCCTTCACTTTGGCTACGTGCAGCACGCGCTGGTAGGGCTTTTCTTCCACGAAGGACGCCGCCACCGCGATCCGTTTCAGCTCGGCGCCAATGCGGTCCAATTCAGCCTGCTCATCAGCGCTCAAGGTCGGCCCGCCGTGGGTTGGTTCCGCACCATGGGAGCCCACGAGGATCACCGGCTCCCGTAGCGGGCATACCTGCCGCAAGCCCTCCAAGTGGCGCCCGGATAACACGGCAACAGTGGTTCCCGAAAGTCCCGCAAGTTCCTCCAGGGCAGTGATCGCCCCAGGATGCGGCTGAACCGCATATGCGTCAGGCCCAAGCTCGCAGATTGTGCCATCAAAATCAACGCAGACCAGGAGGTTCTCTACCTGCGCCAGCGAAGAAAGTAGCTTGCTCATCACAGCGCCTGTCACTGTGCCACGAGCCTTAACGCGGGCTTATCCACCGCATCCGTCCGCTTGGTCATCACTAGCTCTTTGGGTGAGTCCTCGCCGTAGCTGCGGATGTCGAACTCGGAGCCCTCGGTCAGCAGGGAGGTCAGGTGGTTGTGGAGGAGGCGGGTGCCGCCCTGGCAGGCGTCGATAAGCGGGCCTTCCTTGACTTCCACCAACCGGACAAAATCACTGGAGACTTCAGCCCGCGCCTGCAAAGGGGCGCATCCCGTCTGCACCGCGATTGACGAGGGGCCGAACGCAAGCACCGCGCGACCAGCCGCATCCGGCGTCACCCCACCCGGCGTCGCCGGATCAACATACACCGCAACAACCTCCCACGTCGTCTCCTCCAGCTCTCCCGGCTGCGACGCGCACCCGGCAAGCAGAACACAGGAGGCTAACGCCACCACACGCTTCATCAACGGTCCTTTCTCACAGCGGCGAGCTCGCTCAAAAATGCTTCCGCCCAACGCGACACATCATGCTCGCGCACGTGCGCATTCATGTGCAGCATCGCATCGCGCCCGGCGGGGGAGCCCTGCGCCTCGATGGCGGCGACGATGGAGTTTTTCACCGACTCCACATCAAACGGATTGCACAGGTGCGCCCGGTCCAACTCCACCGCAGCGCCTGCGAACTCCGATAAGACCAGCGCCCCGGAACCATCCGGGTGGCACGCGACGTATTCCTTGGCCACCAGGTTCATGCCGTCCTTAAATGGCGTGACCAGCATGATGTCGGCGGCGGAATAGTAACTGCGGAGCTGGGACTTTGACACCGCATGGTGCTCGTAGTGCACCACCGGGTGGCCCAGCTTGCCGTAGCGGCCGTTGATCCGACCGACCGCTTCCTCCACGCCGGCACGGGTAGCCTTATAGCTATCGATGCGCTCCCGCGACGGCGTAGCCACCTGAATCAGCGCCGCCGATTCCAGCCGGCCTTCCTTCAAGAGCTCCTCAAACGCGGTCAGGCGCTGCAGGATGCCCTTGGTGTAGTCAAGGCGGTCCACCCCGAGCATGAGCGTGTCTGGGTTAGACACCAATCCGCGGACTTGCGCAATGGCGGCGTCGTCGGCTTTGTCGAACTCGCTAGCGTCAATCGAGATAGGAAAGGTCCCCGTCCGCGGTGTAGTCACATCCGGGTCGCTGGCGGCAAGATCCAGGAAGTTTGTTTCATCTCGGCGCCGCTGGAAGCCGATCAGGTCCGCTGCCTCTAGCCCGCGCAGCACTTGCTTGCGCCACGGCAACTGGCGGAACAGATCCGGATGGGGGAAAGGAATATGCAGGAAAAACCCGATGGTCACATCTGGGCGCAGCTCCCGCAACATCCCGGGCACCAGCTGCAGTTGGTAATCCTGCACCCACACCGTTGCACCTTCCGCTGCGGCGTCGGCGGCGGCGCGCGCAAACTTCTCATTCACCGCGCGGTAACGCTGCCACCACTGACGGTGGTACTGCGGCGTGACAATCAAGTCGTGGTACAGCGGCCACAGCGTGGAGTTGGAAAACCCCTCGTAGAAGTCCTCGAAGTCATCCGCGTCGAGTTTGACGGGTTGGAGCCGGATGCCGTCGTGGGTAAAAGGCGGGAACGTCGCATCGGGCTCGCCGGGCCAGCCGACCCAGCAGCCACTGTTGCGCTTCAACACGGGGGCAAGCGCCGCCACGAGCCCACCGGGGGATGCCACCCATTGTCCGTCAACCCGGTCAACTGGCAGGCGGTTAGCTATGACAACGAATGCGTTGTCCCCGCTCATGATTCGTCCTCGAACTTTCTAGCTGCTCGTGGATTTCTTAGCGGTTTTCTTGGTGGATTTCTTGGCTGTTTTCTTAGCCGTCTTCTTGGCAGCTTTCTTTGCGGCCTTCTTCACCGTTTTCTTGGCTGACTTTTTGGCCGTTTTCTTGGCAGCCTTCTTCGTCGCCTTCTTTGCCGGCTCGCTCGCGGCCTCTGTGCCGGCCAGGTCCTCTTCGTACTGCTTGTACACCAGACCTTCCGGTTCGACGCCAAGCATGCACATCAAGGTCACCCCGTCCGTCAGGTCCTCGGCGTAGGTGGCCACCACACTGCGCGCGCCCGCGGCGGTTTGTTCCTCGACCGCATGGACGGCGTCCGGGTTCGGGCGGCTGTCAGTGATCTTGGGTGGCACGGTTACCTCCATCGGTGTCGGGTTGATTGCTTATCCACGAGCCCTTCTCGGCCCGTTCATTCTACGCTACTGCCCAGTCGGCGGGATGTTTGGACGCTTGGGCTGCTTGGGGGGTTTGGGCTGGTGTTTTTTGGAGGGGTGGCCTGTGAGGCGTCGAGAAGCGGCTTGTTCGGCGCGTCTGATCTGCTGGAACGTGATTCGGCCTGCGGCGCGGAAAGCGTTGTAGGGGTTGAAAAGTTCGGGGCGGCGGATGCGGCGGGTGATCCATTCGCCGAGGACGACCCCGCCGGCAAGGGCCATGCAGGTACCGATGGCAAGGAAAAGATTGTTCAGGCCTAGTACGGTTTGCTCGTTGAGCAAAGCGTACATACTGCGGTAGACGCCGGAGCCGGGGAGAAACGGGGTGACGCCGGCGACGGCGGTGATGAGCGGCGCGATGAGGAAGCGGCGGGCCAGCAAACCACCGGCGAGGCCGACCATGATGGCGCACAGTGATACGGCGAAGAGGCGCCCAGCGCCGAAGGGGATGAGTACGGCGTAGTAGGTGAAACCGCCCACCAGCGCGGTGACGGCGGACACGATGATTGCACGGATCTCCGCGTAGGCGGCGAGCGCAAAACCGGCGGCGGCGATTGCACCACCGATGATGCGTACGGCGGCGGAGCTGTAGGTCGGTGTGGGCGGTTGCGTCTCGATAGGAGGAAGGCCTGCGCCCATGAGATCGGCGACTTGGATGCCGCCTGCCACACCAGCGACGATTGCGCCGGTGAACAGGATGGCTTGGAAGAAGCGACCGCTGGCGGTGACGGGGGAGCCGGTGACCCCGTCTTGGAGTGATTGCACGAGTGTTAGGCCGGCGAGTAGCACGACGATGCCGGTTGCGATGACTTGGCTTGGCACGATCGTCGTTCCTGCGCGGGCGGCCAATGTGTAGAAGATTGCTGCTGGCACAGTGGCGAGAAAGCCGCCGACAACGCAGTGGTAGAAGTACGGTAGTTCGTTTTTGCCTAGCCACAGGTTGATGGAGGTGATGAGTGCTGCGGTGATGGCGCCGAGGGCGGACATGGAAAGGTCCCCTCCGAGCAGGATGGCCACGGCGGCGCCGAGCATGGTCCAGCCGGCGATGGAGACCCACCAGGGGTAGGGGGGTTTGGCGTTGTAGATGTCGTCGAGGATTTTTTCGGCCATTTCCGGCGGGGTTGCGCCGGCGCGGATGGAGCGGATGAGCCGGTCGACTTCCTGCAGTTTGGTGTAGTTCTCGGTCATATCGGCGACGACGCGGAACACCCCGACGGGTTGTTTGCGAGTGGTCCCGATGATGGAGTTCACGGTGATGGTGTTCAGCGTGATGTCTACGTGGCAGTAGTGCAGGCCGTAGGAAGAAGTGACGGCGTGTATTTGCGCTTTGGCGTCAGAGCTGGTGGTGCCGTTGGCGATGAGGATTTCTCCGACTCGCGCCCCGATGGTCATCACCGCGGCAACTTGCGCGGGGTCTGTCAGGTCAACCGGTGCCAGGACGGACGGCGGCGGAGACGTGCGCGCCTGGTCGATCGTTGCTACAGGGCCGGACGAGCGCAGTGCGTCCCGTAAATTCTTCATCACCGTTGCCACATCGGACACAGTATCTTGTTGGGTGACCGGCGCATACTCATTCCCCCCCTATATCTTTTGTGGCTTGGGGTGGGCTGCTTGTATGATGACGGGTCAGTGCCTTCGGGCGCGGGTGCTGGAGTGGCGCAATCGGTAGCGCAACGGTCTTGTAAACCGTAGGTTGCGAGTTCAAGTCTCGTCTCCAGCTCATTTTTTCGCTTATCGACGATAAACCCCTTACCCCCACCCAGCCGACATACAGGAAACGTTCAGGCTGGGGTTGTTTACTGATGCGAGCTACATGCGTTCTTATGAAACCTAGAGAAAGCGAACCCAGAAAACATCATGGCTGAGACCACAACCCCGCAGAATGTGAAAGTTCTTGTTGTTGATGATGAGCCGAATATCGTTGACCTGTTGACTGTGTCGTTGAAGTTTCAGGGCTTTGACGTTGTCACGGCTGATTCGGGTCAGGAGGCGCTGAAGCTGGCTCATGAGCACGAGCCGGACGCGTACATCCTGGATGTGATGATGCCGGGGATGGATGGCTTTGAGTTGCTGTCCAAGCTGCGCGCGGAGGGGTTGGATGCCCCGGCCCTCTTCCTCACTGCTAAGGATGCGGTGGAGGATCGTATCCATGGCCTGACCATTGGTGCGGATGATTATGTGACCAAGCCGTTCTCCCTCGAAGAGGTGATTACTCGTCTGCGCGTGATTCTGCGCCGCGGCAATGTCACCGATGAGGAGTCGAAGGACGCCACGATCCGTTACGCAGACCTCACCTTGAACGACGAGACGCATGAGGTGACTAAGGCAGGTCAGATCGTTGAACTGTCGCCCACTGAGTTCAACCTGCTGCGCTACTTGATGCTCAATGCTGAGGTGGTGCTGTCCAAGGCGAAGATCCTGGACAACGTGTGGCACTACGATTTCGGTGGGGACGGAAACGTCGTGGAGTCCTACATTTCTTACCTGCGCCGCAAGGTGGACCAGGAAGAGCCAAACCTTATTCAGACGGTGCGCGGCGTTGGCTATGTTCTGCGTACTCCGCGTCAGTAAGGGCTAGACTCCATCTCTCATGGGGTCCCCCACGAAACACTTCACAGGCCGGCCGGCTACTTTTCTGCGTTTTGCCACTGGCTGGGTTTCTCGAATTCGGCTGGCTACGCGCTTGCTGGTCATCTTGATGGTGGTGGCTGGCCTCGGTCTCATTGGCATGTCCACGGCCGTGTGGGGGCTGACGCATAAGCAGATTTATGAGCGCGTGGACGCAGACCTCAAACGCAGTCTTGATTCGTGGGCGTTGAATCCTGATACCCGCTCCATGAACACATCCTTACCGAGTGAGTACATGCTCATCTCCTTCGTGGAGGGAGAGCTTCGGGCGATTAATGCCTCTGGGGACATCCCTAATTTGAGTGGGCTGACCTATGACCGTCAGCCCCACACCGTCGCCTCTCTTCCCTCGAGCGACACCGGGGAAGAGAAACAGTTCCGGGTGATCGCAGTGCAGGCTGTGGATGGCACGGTCACCATCGTGGCTAAGAGGCTGGATGATGAGGTGCGACTGTTGGATGGGCTGGGGGTGGTGTTGGCGTCGATAAGCATTCTTGTGCTTGCGATGATGGGCGCGGCGGGCACATTCTTCGTGCGGCGCGCTCTGCTGCCTATCAAAGATCTGGAAAATACCGCGATGGCAATTGCGGACGGCGCGACAGATTGCCGCGCACCGAACTGGCCACGAAGCACCGAGGTGGGGCAGCTGTCTTACGCCATGAACACTATGATTGAGCAGCTGCAGGAAACACTCGAAAAGTCACAGGAGAAAGAGGAGCAAATGCGCCGCTTTGTCGGTGACGCCTCGCACGAGCTGCGCACTCCGCTGACCAGCATCCGCGGCTACACGGAGCTGTACCGCGCCGGGGCGACCGAAGACGCGGACATGGTGTTAAGCAAAATTGACGAAGAATCCGGCCGCATGAAACTTCTGGTGGAGGACCTGTTGGCGCTCACTCGTGCGGACGGCTCACGCCTGAACATGCGCAGCGTGGACATGCTGGAACTCGTGCTTTCCGTCGCTAGTTCCGCGCGTGCGGCATTCCCGGATCGCTCGCTGCACGTCAACAACGTTGCCGACGACATTCCCATGGTTTCCGGCGACCCCGACCGCCTCCATCAGGTGCTGCTCAACCTGATTTCGAACGGCTTCAAACATGCCGGCCCCGACGCGGAGGTCACCGTCACGGTGCGCGAATATCTCGACCGCGTCTACATCGACGTGGAAGACAACGGCGTGGGCATGTCGCCGGAGGACGCCGCCCACATCTTTGAGCGCTTTTACCGCGCCGACACCTCCCGCAATCGCTCTAAAGGCGGCGGTTCCGGGCTGGGTTTGGCCATTACAAAGTCACTCGTCGAGCAGCATGACGGCGCGATCACCGTGGCTAGCGAACTTGGTAAAGGCACGAAATTCACCGTCAGCTTGCCCAAAGCCTAGTTGCTTATCGGCGCCCGTCTTCTCCGGTTCCTAACCTCTCCCTCAGTTTTGCCGCGGCGAGGTCCATCTCGGCGGGATCGGTGTCGTCAGGGCGCATGACGCTGGCCAGGTTGTAGCCCGACATGTCATTGGCGGGGAAGACGTGGATGTGGGCGTGTGGCACCTCAAAACCGGCGATGAGGTAGCCGGCGCGCTCGGACCCAAACGCGTCGATGATAGCTCGGCCGATCTCCTGCGCGACCTCGTTGGCGTGCAGCCAGACCTGTGGGTCAAGGTCGGTCCACTTGTCTACTTCCGCAACAGGAATGACCAGGGTGTGGCCGTAGGCGATGGGCTCAATGGTCAAAAAGGCGGCGACGGTCTCATCGCGGTAGACGAAGCGACCGGGGATCTCACCGTTCAGAATCTTTGTAAAAACTGTGCTCATGCCTGCCCAGGGTAGCGATACAATCGCAAGCATGCGCATCCTTGTCATCGGTTCGGGCGGCCGCGAACACGCCCTGCTTACTGCACTGTCCCGTACGTCCTCTGGCGAGCATGACCTTCATGTCGCACCTGGGAATGCAGGTATGCACGCCACGCGGCACGATGTGGCTGTCGATGACCCGGCGGCCGTGACCGCCCTGGCCCGCGAGATTGCCGCGGACCTGGTGGTCATCGGCCCGGAGCAACCACTGGTGTCTGGCGTGGCTGAC
>NZ_VXKH01000043.1 GCF_008693065.1 Corynebacterium tuscaniense
CCTAAATAGCGTCAACACAGATGTTGCAAAATGAAGTGTTTTCCACGGTAATTTTGACTGTCCCCCTTGTGAGGCGTCACATAAGTCACACCAGTCACAGCCATTTCCGCGCGGGGGTAACAGCCGGTGGTACTACATGTAGTAGGTACCCAAAGTTAAGGCAACTAATCCGCTGGTCCGCGGCGTATTCCTAGGCATCCGGGGAGAAACGCACCCCCAGATCAGGAATGCTCACACCCGGCCAAATACGCATGCCCCCCTGCAGTTCACATCGCGCACCGATGCTCACGCCGTCACCGATAACGCAGTCTTGGATACGGGCATTCGCACCAATCGTGGCCCCCGCGGCGATGATGGAATCCCGGATCACCGCACCCGGCTCCACCGTGACGCCATCGAAGATCACACAGTCATCCAAACGGCAGCCCGCACCGATCGTGGTCCCCCGACCAATAGAGGTTCCGCCAACAAGGATGGCACCACTAGCAATGCCGGCGGAATCGTCGACAAGCGCTTCTCCCGCGCGACCTTCCAACAACGGCGAGGGCGCGATGCCACGGACGAGGTCCGAGGAGCCTTGCACGAAATCACTCGGGCGCCCCATGTCACGCCAATAAGACATATCCACGTGCCCCCACACGCGCGCGCCGGACTTGAGCAGGCCGGGGAACGTCTCACGCTCAACAGAAACCACGCGGCCAGCCGGGATCTGGCGGATAACATCGCGCTGGAAGACATAGCAGCCGGCGTTGATCTGATCCGTCGGCGGCGCCTCCGTCTTCTCCAGGAAGGCCTGCACGCGCCCTTGAGCATCCGTGGGCACGGAACCGAACTGGCTCGGGTCTGGCACGCGCACCAAATGGAGGGTGACATCAGCCTCGTGCTCAGCATGCGTTGCCAGCACAGCATTCAGATCCGCGCCGGAAAGCACATCGCCGTTGAAAATCATGGCCGTTTCATGGCGCAAGAAAGGCTCCACATTGCGGATCCCGCCGCCAGTGCCCAGCGCTTCTTCCTCAACGACATAATCGATTTCCAGCCCGAACTCGGAGCCGTCACCGAAGTACTCCTCAAACACCTCTGCTTTGTACGAGGTGCCCATGACTACGTGCTGGATCCCTGCCGCCTTGATGCGGGCCAGCAAGTGCGCCAGAAACGGGTAGCCCGCCGTAGGCAGCATCGGCTTTGGTGTGTTCACCGTCAGTGGGCGCAGCCGAGTACCCTGGCCACCCACCAGAACAACGGCGTCCACCTGCGACGGATCAATGCTGTATGCCATTTGGCAGGGTCTCCTTAAAAAAGTTTATGGTTTCTCAGATAAATTTAGCCTGCCGCGCACGCAATCCGGATATTGACAGGGCCGTGTCATTCACCACGTCCAAGCAGACGCATCAACAACGCGCGGCCCTTCAACCCCGCCCACAGCGCAGCACGAACAGGAGTTTGCCACCAGTATGGGAGCCGATCCGCCTGGAAGCGGTAGGCGGAATCGTGGTGCGCAGGCACGGTGACAGCGGAGTACTTCTTGGCTGAATGCCCCTGGTCATGCGCAATGATGGCTTCCGGGGTGAAAATGTTCTGCCACCCGGCGCGCGTCAGCCGATCACCGAAGTCAATATCTTCGAAGTACATGAAGTAGCGCTCGTCGAAGCCACCGATCGCATCAAAAGCATCCCAGCGCACCAGCAAGCAGGAGCCAGAGAGCCAACCTGCTTGTCTGCGTCTACTGAGGTCCTCCCCCGCCTTATACGCCTTGGAGAACGGGTTGCCCGGCCAGAACGGATAGAGCACGGCGTGGCCTATTCCAGTGAGCAACGTGGGCACTTCACGGGCGGAAGGGTAGGCGGAACCGTCAGCTTCCTCGATGCGTGGCCCCACTGCCCCGGCGCGTGGGTTGGTCTTTGCACATTCGATAAGCCGGTCGATGGACCCGGGTGTGAACTCCACATCCGGGTTGACTACAAGGAAGTAGTCGGTGTTGATCTCACCTGTGGCGCGCTGCTGCGCCAGGGCCCGTGCAGCCGCGTTGATCGCCGGACCGTAGCCGATATTTCCACCGGTAGGCAGATAAGTCACGTTTTCCTGTTGCTGCGCCAACTGTTGGGCCACGCCGTCGGTAGAACCATTGTCCGCGCACACAAGCACGGTGGGGCCCTGCGTTGCCGCACCCAAGGATTTCGCGAGCGCCGGCAGGTGCCGGCCCGGGTTGTATGTCACCGTGACTACAGCCAACGGTGCTGGAGGCTTCGTCCCACTCGGAGTATTCACAGTGCGGAAGTGTAGAGCATTGCAACACGGAAATGGGCTGTGATTGCCGTATACTCCTAACCTGATTTCAACCCACCAGCACCACGACATTGAGGGCGGCGTTCTGTGAGCGATAAGTACAGGCCTGTGCGCGACATTCAACCTGCGCCGTCGCGCGTGAAAGACTTGTCTCAGGTCGGCCACCCGCTTCTCAAGAGCGCGCTGGCTGCAGTCGCCGTACTCATCCTCGCGGTCACGGGCATGGGCTACTACTCGGTGGGATCCTTGGGCTCCAACCTTGCCGGCGCGGATCTGGAACTCGGTGGTAAAGACGGAAACAAGAATGATTTCAAGGGCTCCGATGGCGCCGTAGACATTTTGCTTGTCGGCTCAGATTCCCGCACGGATGCGCAAGGCAACCCGCTGAGCCAGGCAGAACTCGCACGCCTCAACGCGGGTGAAGCCGATGGTGAGTTAAACACCGACACGATCATCATGGTGCGCGTTCCTAATGACGGCTCGCGCGCCACCGCCGTCTCCATCCCCCGCGACACCTACGTACATGACAACAGCTTTGGCAACACCAAGATTAACGGCGTGTACGGGGAACACGCCCTGCAGAAGCGTGAGCAGCTGCTCAACGAGGGTCTGGAGGGCCGCGAACTCGAAGAGAAGGTCGCACAGGCCGGACAACAAGGCCTGATCAACGCCGTGGCCGACCTCACGGGAGTGGAAGTGGACCACTACGCCGAGGTCGGCCTGCTCGGCTTCGTCCTACTGACAGATGCTGTTGGTGGTGTAGAAGTCTGCCTGAACGAGGCCGTGAACGAGCCACTGTCCGGCGCGAACTTCCCCGCTGGCCGTTCCACCCTGGACGGTGCGCAGGCGTTGGCTTTCGTGCGTCAGCGCCATGACCTACCCCGCGGCGACTTGGACCGCATCGTCCGCCAGCAAGTCTTCATGGCGTCGCTGGTGAATGAGATCATCTCTGCCGGCACCCTGTCCAACCCGAACAAGCTGCGTGAATTGTCCACCGCGGTGGAACGTTCCGTGACCGTGGATAAGGGCTGGGACATCATGTCCATGGCCACCCAGATGTCCGATCTGGCCGCCGGTAATGTGACCTTCCAAACCATCCCGGTGACCTCCATCGACGGCGTGGGTGATTACGGCGAGTCCATCGTCACCGTCGACGTCAACCAGGTTCATGCCTACATGGAAACCCTCTCGCGCGAACAAGGCCAGGACAACAACTCCTCCGACGATTCCAAGAAACCTGAAAAGGCTGAGGACACAAAACCGAACCAGGCTCCCGCTGCGTTGGCCGGCACGACGGTTGACGTGCTCAATGCCGGTGGCACAACAGGCCTGGCTGCCGGAGTCGGCGCATACGTACGGGAAAATGGCATCACGGTGGATAACGTGACCAACGCGATGCCAGGGGTGTACTTCCAATCCCAGGTTGTGGCCGCCAGCGCGAGCGATCCAGCAGCGATTGAGCTGGCGCGCATGCTCGGTGGCCTGCCCATCACCGTGAATGCAAGCCTGGATAGCGCCTCACTCATCGTGGTCACCGCTGATGACTACGCCGGCCCGTCCGCCGATGCGGCTGACCTACCGCAACCCTCGTCGTCGCAGTCCAACACCGTGGGCACACCAGGTGAGGATTTCGGTGAGGCTGAGGTCGCCCCCGGGTTCAATGCAGGTGGCTCGGGCCCGCGCTGCGTGAACTAAAGCCCTACTATGGGGGCGCATGAGCATGCTCACCCCCCTCCTGGCAACCGACCCCGCCGCCCCACGCCTCACCGTCTACGACGAAACAGCAGGCACGCGCATGGAGTTTTCCGCAGTCACGTTAGATAACTGGGCCAACAAGATTGCCAACATGCTTATCGACGAATTCGATAACCCCCACACCATCCTCCTCGACCTGCCCGTCTCCTGGCAGGCAGCCGTCCTCCCCATCGGAATTACCACCGCCGGACTGAACGCCACCGTGGACACAGCACAGAACATCACGCCCACCTCGGAGCCCCGCCTGGTGTTCACCACCACCTCACGCGCAGAGCGCTGGACCAATGCGGGTGTTACTGATGTCGCCGTAGTGTCTGATGACCCCTTCGGCCGCGGCGTCCTCGAATCCGGCGGCCAGCTCCCCCTGGGCACCGTTGATTTCGGCCCCACTGTGCGCTTCTACGGCGACCAGTACTACGGTGACACCCCCGACCTTGCACAATGGCACAACCCAGAGATCGCCGATATCCCTGAGCGCCTTCTCATCCCAGGCTGGCGCGACAGCGAGGAATTTGACCGACGCATTCTCGCCCCACTTGCCGCCGACGGCTCCGTCGTCGTGGTCACCGGCATGGCATCTGCCGAACGCCTCGCCCACATCGCAGAGACCGAGAAAGTCACCCGCCAACTGGCCTAAACCATCGGCGCGAACTCTGCTACCGGTCTAACCAGTGTAGCAACCGCCGCCACGCCACCCGCGCCGCCGAATGCGGCACAGCAATCACTTCACGCGAGTAGTTCTTCACCCGTGATTCCCGCGGGGTCGGCGCCGCCACCACCTCAACAGGAATACCCAGGTGCATGGCCCAAATCCGCGTGCGCCCCACATGAAAGCCATTGGTCACAACCGTCAGCTTTTCTGCTTCCGGCAACAGCGCGCGGGAACGCTCCAAGTTCTCATTCGTGGATGTTGCCCACGGCTCCTCAATAATGTCCGCCGAGTCCACACCCCGCTCCACGAGCCACCGCGCCATCACCGCGGACTCCCCCTTGCCCGTCACCACAACAGTGCGTGGCCGCGTAGCCCGGTACAGATCAAGGCCCGCTTGCAGGCGCGCCTCAAGCATTAACGACGGCTCCCCATCCTTCACCCGCGCACCCAAAATCACCAGAGGGTGTGGCACTTACTCACCAAGCAAACGCTTCCGCAGAGCTTCATCCTTGCGCTCCACCTCAGCAGCCATATTCGACTGGTAATCCACCATCTTCTGACGCATCTGTGCATCAGTCGTGCCTAGGATTCGCGCCGCGAGCAAACCTGCATTTTTCGCACCACCGATAGACACCGTGGCCACCGGGACACCACCCGGCATCTGCACGATGGACAGCAACGAATCCAGACCATCCAGATCAGCCAGCGCACGCGGAATGCCAATCACCGGCAGAGGCGTCGCCGCAGCGACCATGCCCGGCAAGTGCGCAGCCCCGCCAGCACACGCGATGATCACCCCAAGACCACGCTCATGCGCACTTTTCGCGTACGCCAACATTTTCTCCGGTGTGCGGTGCGCGGACACAACCCCCACTTCGAAGGGGATGCCAAACTCGGCGAGAACCTCCGCCGCCGGGGCGACAGTGTCCCAGTCCGAATCCGAACCCATGATGATTCCCACCTGCGGTTGCATAACTATCCTCTCGAGCTTCCTTAGTTCCCAATGCTGTTTGCAGTACCGTTCACAATGATGCCTGCCGCCGCCTTCGCACGCGAAAGCACTGTATCCAAATCAGCACCAGCAACGTTGACGTGGCCCATCTTCCGGCCTGGGCGATACCCCTTGCCGTAGAGGTGAACCTTCGCATCCGGGAACAGACGCATGACCTCCATCACGCGATCTTCCATCGGCTGCGCTGGCTCCTCAGCCGCACCCAGGGTATTCACCATGACGGTGTAGGCAGCCGTGGTGTCCACCGACCCCAACGGCCAATCCAAAACAGCCCGCAAATGCTGCTCGAACTGGCTGGTCAAACATCCGTCCTGCGTCCAGTGGCCGGTGTTATGTGGGCGCATGGCCAGCTCATTCACCGTGACAGTCGGTTCACCAGAAGAATCCGTGTGTGCGAAGAGCTCCACGGCAAGCACACCAGTGACGTCCAGCTCGGAAGCAATCTTGGTGGCCAGTTCCTGGCAGTACACAGCCTGCTGGGGTGTCATATTCGGGGCTGGGGCGATCGCTTCAACGCAAATGCCATCGCGTTGACGTGATTCCACAACTGGCCACGCCTTGATCTCACCGGAAGGCGTGCGCGCAACCATGGCGGAGAGTTCACGGTCGAAGTTGATCTTCCGCTCGGCGTAGAGCCGTGTGCCCTTGTCCAGCAGATCACTGACCAGGGTGCGCGCGTCCTGTTCTGTCTTGGGGAACCACACGCCGTGGCCGTCATAGCCACCGCGGGTTGCCTTCAGGCACATTGCGCCATCCACCGAGGCAAAGAACTTAGCAGCATCATCAGCGCTTTCGATCGGAGCAAACTCCGGCACCGGGGCGCCGATCTCTTTCATCTTGCGACGCTGCTCCAATTTATCCTGCGCGAAAATCAAGGCTTGCGGCTGCGGCTGCACGCTCACGCCCTCAGCAATGAGCTGGTCCAGGAACTCATTGGGTACGTGCTCGTGGTCGAAGGTTGCGGCAGCAGCGCCGGCGCACACGTGCTTAACGTCATCGAGGTTTTTGTAGTCGCCGATTTCTACATCGCCGAAGACCTGAGCAGCAGACGAGTCCGGCGCACCAGCCAGCACGCGGGGTGCGAGTCCTAGCTCGATAGCCTCGGTGTGCATCATGCGCGCAAGTTGGCCATCGCCAATCACGGCAAGAACAGGCATGCCCTGCGGATCGCGGGTGGCATCTGACTTCGGATTCGAATTCGCATTGCTCACGAGTGCCCACTCTACTGAGCAATGCCATTGCACTGCCGGACGACGTCACTAAATGATCCAAGCGTGCCTTTTTCCTGGGGCATATCGCGGCAGAGCATGCGGACAAATATGTCCGATCGTTGTCGTTTAGGCTCGGAGAGCAGGAGGTTTGGAGGGACAGAATGCGGACGCACAGTGTGTCCGCATATTTAGTGCTTTTCGACGCAGCTTATCGTGAGCGAGGTGCGGGAGTTGGACAGCGGTGTCCGCATCGTCTGGAGCTACATGTGTTGCAGGAATGTGGTGCAGGGATGTTTTACAGGAATGTTTTGCAAGGAGCTGGCGAGGCTGAGTCAGTCTGGGGTCTCTTCGTGGGGTCCGCGCTACCATCGGGGTCATGACTTCTTTGGGCCGCCACACAATTTTCCAAAACTCACTCATGTCAGCGCTGCTCGATGGGATTTATGACGGGGAGATGACCATCGGCGAGATTCTGTCTAAAGGCAATTTCGGCCTGGGTACTTTTGACGGACTCGACGGAGAGATGATCGTCCTCGACGGCACGTGCTATCAACTCCGGAGTGATGGCTCTGCAACTATCGCAGACTTGGACCAAAGAAGTCCGTTTGCGCAGGTGACGAATTTTGTACCGAAGATCGTCGTTAATGCTCCTCATGGCATGAAGCGCAAGGAGCTCTCGGCCTTCATTGATGGGGTGGAGCCTTCGGGCAACTACTTCCACGCGGTGCGAATCCGTGGGACGTTTTCCAACGTGGTTACGCGCACGGTGACGAAGCAGTCTAAGCCATACCCACCCATGCGCGATGCGGTAGGCGATGACCAGGAGATCACCTTTGACAATGCGCGCGGCATTATCGGCGGGTTCCGCACACCGAAGTACGCAAAAGGCATCGGTGTGCCTGGCTGCCACGTCCACTTCATCAATGAGGAGCGCACGTCGGGCGGACACGTACTTGATTACACCGTGGATGATGCCGTAATTGAGCTCTGCCCCGGCACCGACATGGAACTACACCTTCCACTCACCGCCGACTTCGCGGCGGGCAACCTTTCCCCCGATGACATTGATGAGCAGATTCACACGACAGAAGTGAAGGGCTAAATCCTGCTCAATTAGGGGAGTTGGCGGCGGATGAGCTCTTCCACTCGCTTGGCACGGCCCACGTTCGGGAAATACACCGGCTGGGTGTAGCCGAACACCCCGATATTCATTCCGCCACGGTGTCGCCGAGCATCGCGGATTTGCACGAGCGGGATCGAATCGACTGACCGGTTGTTTATCACTACGACGCGCTTATTAGTCACCAGAAAGCGCCGCTTGCGCAGACGAATTACCGGGAGCAGAAATCGCCACGCCACCAGGGCTCCCCAGACGAACACATAAAAGTTGCGTTCGTCCGCGCCGATGCGGTTGACGTCCATCCAACCGATGAGCATCCAGGACAGTGCGGTTATGATGATCAGCTCTAAAAACGGCAACATCAAAGTGCGCACTGGCGGCACCATGTCCGCCAACACGACTTCTCCCCTACCGAGTCTGATCTTTGTCACAGCCCACAGGTTAATCGGTGGGGCGCAAATGAGTCACGTCGCCGGTCGAGTAACTCGTTCCGTCGACCACGACTTCACCGTGTTCATCCACATCATCCACGACTCCGACAAC
Organism: Corynebacterium tuscaniense; assembly: GCF_008693065.1. Lineage (GTDB taxonomy): Bacteria > Actinomycetota > Actinomycetes > Mycobacteriales > Mycobacteriaceae > Corynebacterium > Corynebacterium tuscaniense. The sequence goes on from NZ_VXKH01000043.1 coordinate 8,580, forward strand.
GCTTCCAGTGTGTGTATCCAGGCGGACACGCTGGCCGATGGTGACGGAGACGGCGCGGTAATCGTCGATAAGCATTGTGTCTTGGTCGCGCCACTGCGTGAGCCGTTTGCCCAACGCACGGAGCAGGTCGATGGTGAATTCGTCCCAATCGATCTGGATGCCTTGGAGGTTGAGGGAGGTGGACCAGTCCGTGGGCAAGCAATCTTCTTGCCATTCGATGTTGACGCCGAGTCCGACGACCAACATGGGGGCGCCGTCGCGCATATCGATCTCCCCCAGGATGCCCACGAATTTCTTGCCGTTCAGCAGCACATCATTCGGCCATTTCAGACGCGCTGCGGGCACGACGTCCACGACTGCCAGGCCCGCGGCGAGGGAGACCAGGCCGAGGTCATCCGTGTGTGGCAGATCGATGGCCACGCTCATGAGTAAGTTCGCCCCCGCTGGGGCCTCCCACACGCGACCGAGCCGGCCCTTACCGCTCGTTTGCTGGTCCGCGATGAGCACCACCCCTGGCGCGCCCGTAGCTAACAGCTCGGTATTGGTCGACTCTGATACTTCCACGTGTCGGACCTCCGACCAGTACTCCGCAACTGCCGCCTGAATCCGCGCCACATCCTGAACAGTCATGCGCCTTAGCGTAGACGCAGCCCCGCTACGGACTGTTGTTTTATATTTGACCAAAAGCTTAAAATAAACCGATCTGTCTATCCTTGCAGACCATTGTGAATCTAATTATGGCCAATAAATCAGCAGTACACATAGCCTACATTTCACACATTCAAACTCAGCTAGACAGAAGGGTCTACTTCTATGACTGATCTACCACTGCTCACACTTACTGATAAAGACCGTGAAAATCTTGACCGCTTAGCCCAGTTCCCACTCCTGGATGCGATCAACGGGCGCCGCTCACGCCGTTTCCCTCTTGGTGGCCACGTGCCAGCCGGCCCGCTGGCGTACAAGAGCAAGCATGACACCCAGCCGTTGAGCGATCTGGAACGCGCGATCGTCCTAGCCACCGTCGCCGGCGTGACAGGCTGGCATCACAGCATCACGCATCACCCCGGCTATGCACCGAAGCTGCCTGATTACTCCGGCAGTGCCTCTGGCCGCACCTTCCCATCTGCGGCTGGCTTCCACATTGCGGACTTCTTCTTCACCGATGATTCCGGCACCTACGCCCTATCCACGCGCGATGCCGCACCAGAAGTTCCTTTCAATGAAAACGAAGGATTCACGGAGGCTCGCCTCAATTCGGTGCTGCGCAAAGTGCGCAAGCTTAGCGACGATCGCCTGTGGATCCCCCGCGAAGAGCCCTACCTTGAAGGCCACAACACGTGGATTGCCAACTACCCCGGTTCCCTCCTCATCGCACCGGTCTCCGACCTTGCACAGCACACCTTGGCTAACCTGGCCTTCTTCACCCGAAACAGGTACGTGATCTACGACGACATCAATGGCCGTGAGATCCCCGGCATCAAAGAGTTCAGCGACATCGCACGCGTCAATGAACCCCTGCCACTGTCGTTTTTAGAGCAGTATTCACAAACTGAGGCCACCGCAGAACTGATGTCCTCCACTCTGCTGGGCCACCTTGTTCTTGGTGCGCTCGGCCTGGGCGGTTGGAGCTTCGATGGTATCGACCGCCTTACGTTCCTCGGGGGCTCTGGGCGTGATGACGTCCCTGGTCTTGGCTTTGACATCCAAGAAGACGACCGTTGGTCCTTGCCCAACGCCACCGGCAAGAAGGGGATCTTTGAAACCTACGCCCCGCCGTACTACGACTCCATGGCCGACGCCGTGGATGCCTTCTTTGAGCGCAAGTACGGCCCCGGTGGCCCCTTCCACCCCGACACCCCCGGCCCCTGGACAGAAAGCCGTGCCATTCGCTCCCAAGCCGCTAAGCCCGATGAGCGCTTCACCGATCTGATGAAGCTGCAGGCCACCTACATCTGGGAAACGTTTGGCAAATTCCCCGGCACGATCCCCACCGTCTGGATCATGAACTACCTCCAAGCGCAGCACCTGGACACCGACTACTACGACGAGATTTTCTCCCCCGGCGCATACCTATCCACCCACGCTGAGCATCAAAAGCACTGGCACTAGGCCACCACCAAAATGGTTGATTTACCCCCGATAAGGCTCCGCCGTAACTACACTTCTGCGAGCCACTCCGCCATTTGAATAGCGGAGTTCCGGGCGTGGTATACAACCATGCCTAGCTGGGTGTCGCGGGCAAACAGGGTCATAACCAAGTGCCCCACCGGCTTGTGTTCAACTTTCACAAGAGCCATGCACTCATCGTCTGGGCGGGCCACGGTCACGATTGCAGGTGGCGCAGAATCGTCGACATCCGGTTCGAGCAAGTTTGCCTGCGCTTCCGACACACCCAGCATGGATGCACTCAAGGCAGTAATTTCGGATGCTACGAGAGAGTCCGGCAGGCCAAGTGAACACACGTGCAGGCCATCGCCGGTGCCCAACGCGATGGCGTACAAACCTGGAACGCTATGGCGCATCCGTGCCATTGACGGCAGGATCGCTGCCGCCAAGTCGTTGGTGGCAAAATCTTGGCCACGCACCCGACGGTGGCGGCCGATTTCAACCTTCCACTCGGGGTCATCCTGGTTAAAGTTAAAGTCTTGCAGTGAACTCATTGACATTCTTCCACTCGTTTCAGCGCAGCCTCAGTGATGTCCGCCACGTCAAACAAATTCCGTGGGTCGACCATTTGCACCGGTATATCCCCCTGTCCACGATCTTGCAGCAGCTGCTTAATCCTTGGTATCGGGTCCTCTTGACCAGGAGCCAGGAAATTAACACCGATGACAGTTCGGTGCAGCGCCTGCTTCTCTCCCAATAAGCCTACCCATTCTTGTATTTGGTCTTTGAGCAAATGCTCATATCCAAACAGCATAAGAACGATACCGGCTTCTGGGTTAAGCGCCGGGGTCCGCGAAGCATCAAAACGGTCTTGTCCGGCGGTGCCGTAAAGCGCCACACGTTGACCGTTCATGCGTTCCCACACGCCCATTTCAATACCGACGGTTGTGGTTTCCTTACCACCCACAATGAAGTCATCCATGGTGGATGCCTTCACTTCAGAACTGATGGGCGTAGATGTTGAAAGAGCACGTACTGCGGTCGTTTTGCCAATTCCAACTGGACCAACGAATACGATCTCTGCATGCGAGTGGGCGCCGATGATCGCGTCCTCTGGCATGATCAACGTAGAGTCAACATCTTCCGGCGTGAGCTCCTCCGGTTTGCCGTGTCGCGGAGCATATCGCGCGTCGAAATTCATATCACTTCCTCCGATTCCTGCCAGGAATTTTTACACCATTATTGATGATGTTTCAACAGCTGGGTATTCTCATGGTGTCTTGTATTGTCACGCACCCGTCTGTCGGGATTGGAAAAACTTTCCAAGATCGACGATGATTGAGTGCATCATTATCACGAAAGGACCAAAATAATGACTCAGCAAGATAACCTTAACCGTTTCCTCGAGTCCCTCTCGACCGACCTGAACGGCTTCATCGGCGCATCCGTCGTCGACTTGGATACCGGCATGTCCCTGGCTTCCGTTTCCAAGTACCCGGACTTTGATCTTGATGTCGCTGCCGCGTACAACTCCGAAATGGTCAAGTCCAAGTTCAAGACCATGGAGGCCCTTGGCATCAACGGCGGCCTTGAGGACATGTTGCTAACGCTGACCGATCAGCTACACCTGATCAAGATTCTGGACAACAACATGTTCGTGTACCTCGCAGTGAACTCCACTCAGTGCAACCTCGCTCTGATGCGTCGCGCTGTGAACCAGTACACGCGCGAGTTCAATCTGGCATGAAGGACTGAGGGCGGAGTTTTCCCGTTAAATTACGGGACGCCAAAGGATCAAGCTTCACCGCAATCACTCGATGAGGATGCGGTGGAGGGTCCCATTTTGGACTCCGACCTCTTGGATAATAGTCCATCTGCCAGTCCCGAGGGCGTAGGCTCCACGGGCATTATCGACGATGCCGCCGAGGAGTACGAGACTTACATCGTCTACGAGGACGATGATGAGGACACGGCTGACTGGGAGACGGAAGATCCGGAAGAGTACGACACTTCCGTCGACAACTCAACTGCATATACCCACGAGGAGAATCCCGGATTCTTCACCTCGCTTGCACGCCTCTTTGGAGTTTCCAAAGATCACCGTTGAGCGAGAGCACTAGGAGCCGGGTTTCTCCTCGTTGCTTGTTTTTAAAGCTATTGAGGCTTCACTTTGGGCACGAAGCCAGAAACTATCAAAGTATCAAAAGCGATAAACTATCAAAGTATCAATTCGCTAGACTCCATTTCATGGAAGATCACACCCACCTCAACAATCCATTCCGCCCAACCTTCGGCGTGAGCCCGCTGATTTGGTCCGGAAGACAAACGGTTCTCCTCGACTTTGAAAAGGCCCTCCACAGCCAACCCGGTAATCCCGGTCGGTCCATCATCGTCTCCGGCTCCCGTGGAATTGGAAAGACAGTCCTGCTTAATGAGGTTGAGGATATAGCCCGGCGAAACGGCTGGATAGTGCTTCGCCTCTCTGCACGTGAGGGCATGGCACAGTTACTCACAGACTCTCTGATTCCCGAGGCCATCGAGGAGTTGGAGCCGCAGCGCAAACACCACATCGAGCACATCTCCGTTGCTGGCGTGGGTTCCATCGGCTGGAACAGTGACGAGACGCAGATCGCTCCACGTCTGACCACTCGCCTCCGAGAACTCCTGTCTCTCTTGCAGGAAACTGGCGTGCTGATCACGATTGATGAGGTCCAGGATTGTAACCCCCAGGACCTCACCGAAATCGCTATCTCTTTCCAGGATCTCGTGCGTGATAATGAGCAGGTCGCCATCGCTATGGCAGGCTTGACCGTCGGGGTGAATGATCTGCTTAATCTGCCAGGCACCACATTTCTGCGCCGCGCCAAGCACTATGAACTCGGCCCCCTCACGATTACTGATGCCCACGCAAACCTCGTAGAAACCGCCACCGGATCAGGCAAAGAATTCAGCCAAGAAGCTGCTGACTATGCCGCGAACTTCACCCAGGGTTACCCCTACCTGGTTCAGCTCATTGGCTTTCTGTCGTGGGAAAAATCTAACACGGAAATCACCCTCGACGCCGTGATGGATGCGCGCCCAGAAGCCATTCGCATCTTAGGCACGAACGTTCACCAACCCTCCGTCCGCAGCGTCCCTCCGCGCCAGCGCGAATTCCTCAACGCCATGGCGGACCTCGAAACCGCATCAGCCAACGGCGAAATAGCCATCCGAGACATCGCTGACTCACTGGGCAGAAAACTCAACGAGATCTCCGACTCACGCGCCAAACTCATCAACCGCGACCTCATTGCTTCCGCGGGCCACGGCAAACTCGAGTTCGCCCAGCCCTACCTCGGCGACTATTTGCGTATCGACGATCGCCCCATCCGCATCAACTAACCCCACGCTTCGCCGCATCGAGCACGAGCTCAGGCGATTCCTTCACCATTCTCATAGGTGCGCTATCAGTCTCAGAACTGATCTTTCCATTCACCCACCAATCTTGAACTGATTGAATGCTGTGCCCCGCAGACAGAAACCTCTCAATGAGAATCTCATTTACATCGCCCACGTTTGCGTCAACGCAGCTGAGATCACTATTGAACTGGAATATGGGAAAGTATTTCGTTCCTCCGACCTCATGGGCGAAGATAGCTTTATTACGCCTCAAATACCTTAGGTAATCTTTCTTCTCTTTATCATTCCTTCCAGGAAGATAGTGTCCGATTCTTTGCGTGCTGCTGGCGGGAACTGTGGAAACGGCACGAACCGCTCCCACGCATCACGCCACACTTTCACCGACTACGGGTATTTCTGACCAAGCTCAGAGGCCTCGAGCACATCCAAGCCCGCACGCGCAGTGTCCTCGTTGACGGCTGTGTAGACCTCGCGTAGCGCGCGGGAGACAGCTTTGCGGTCTTGGTAGAACTTCCACCGGTTTGCTGCCCGAATCAGGTGCACTATGCAGGTCTGCACAATCGAATTCGGACAGGTTGAAGGGGCTGGGATTCGTCCACGACCTCACTCGTTTTCGCGCAGCCTAGCGTTTGGGTTCGCGGACCCAGGCGCCGATGACTCCGGGGACGACTTCGGGTGCTTCACCAAGGAGTGCTTTGAGGTTGCCTTCACGTTCTACCGCTGAGGTCACTGCTTGTACCCGGCCACGCTTTTGCTGTCCGTTACGCCCACCGCGGCCAGCACCAGCAGCAGGACCAACACCGTACCCACCAGCACCAGCACCGGCAGCTCCGCCGGCTCGTGGGCTTGCACCTGGGCTACCAGCCCCCACACCACCAACTCCAGACCCGTTGCCTGGTGCTGGCCCCACACCCCCGGTACCTGCACCGGCTCCTGGTGGGGTGCTAAACCCACCCCGGGCACCTAGCGCACCAGACCCACCTGCGCCTGCCCCGGCCCTGCCACCCGCACCGGAACCGACACCACCGCTCACCCCTGCGGCACCACGCCCGGTAAGGGGCATAGCCCCACCAAGCCCACCAACAGCACCGGCTGCACCACCAGCAA